>JBLHOX010000154.1:0-7197 GCA_047623725.1 Dokdonia sp.
AAAAACTTCTACTATAGTATGTCTACTCGACCAGAAAAAGCAAAAGACTATTTTGCAATGATTCGATCCAATACACCGAGTGAGGAATTTATAGGTATGGCTAAAGAGAAATTAATAGTCATTAATAAAACAGCCAAAGGAAAACCCTCTCCAGATTTTAGTTTTGAAAGTATAGATGGGAAGACATATTCCCTATCAGACTTTAAAGGAAATTATGTATTTATAGATGTTTGGGCAACCTGGTGCGCTCCGTGTATCCAGCAAATTCCAGCGATTAAGAAACTAGAAGAAACCTTTAAGGGTAAAAATATTTCCTTTGTAAGTATCTCGGTAGATCAAGAAAATGCGTATACCAAATGGAAAGATTTTGTAAAGAAAAAAGAACTGGAAGGCGTACAATTATATGCAGATAACTCTTTTGACTCCGCATTTATTGAAGCCTATGGGATTTCGTCTATCCCACGATTTATTATTATTGATCCTGAAGGTAAGATTGTAAATGCCAATGCCAAAAAACCTTCTACCCAACAATGCGAAGCAGAAATTGCTGCTTTGTTTGAGTAAGAGTACATCCCTCATTCCCGTTTCTCCCAAAGGGAGAAAGGCCTTTGTTTTTTGGGTTAAAACACCCTAGTAATACCACCAATAGTCATCTCGACAATAGGAGAGATCACATCATGTATGTATTAGAAATAGCGTACTTCGCTAATGATAGAGCAATACTCTATTTTTTAAATAACATATTATATGAAGACAAGAGTAAAAGTTCCCCCTTTTGGGGGTTAGGGGGATTTATCTTTCTCAAGATCATTGATCATTTTTAACAATTCTTGAGCTTCATATATTTGTAAATAATTAAGCAGAATTTTTCTAGCTTCTTTTAAATTCTCTAAACTTCTATGAAAAAATTGGAATCCAACTATTAACATCCTTGCATATTCGATTTCATAAACTTGCGGATGTTCTTTAACAATACCTTCATATATACTCAATGATTCTTGATATTGCTCAAAAGCTAATGAGTTTTCATTCAAGAATCTATTACAAATGGCTAAATTATATAAAGTATTTGCTATGTTAGGCAGGTACTTCCGTTGATTTTTTTTTGAAAGATCTCTTCTTATTTCTAAAGCCTCTTCTGAATATCTTTTACCTATTAAAAATTCATTTTCTACCCTATGTAAAGAACTTAAATTATTAAGTACTTTTGCTAAGCCTGGCAAAAAAAAAGGATTGTTTTTAGCTAAAACTTTTCTTATCTCTAAAGATTCATTATAGTATTTACTAGACAATAAAAAATCATCCTTTTGTTCATATAATTTTGCTAAATTACTTAAGCTCTGCGCTACATAATTAGAATGTTGTTGATTTAGGGGTTCTTCTTTGACAAGGGATCTTCTTATTTGTAAAGCCTCTTCATTATAATTTTTAGATATGTTGAAATCACTATGTGAATACAAATTACCTAGATTATTCAAAATCATAGCTACGTAAGGCTGGTAATACTTAGTGTGTTTTCTAGCTTGAAGTTTTCTTATATTTAAGGCTTCCTTATAATTTTTTCTTGCCAGCAAAATTTCATTTTGAAATGAATGTAATACAGCTAGTCTATTAAAAACATCAGCAATAGTATTAAAATATTTCTGCAAAGATTTTCTATCTAATTCTTTATAAAGCTGTATAACAGCTTTAAATTGTTCTATAGCCTCATTGTAAAAATTAAATTCTTCTAAAAAACACCCAAAATCAAAATGATTCTCAGCAGAAGGTTCTATTTCAATTAATTTTCTGTAAAATTGTATAGCTCCTTCATAAGCAAATATCGTTTCACAAGATTCAATTAATTCTAATAGTAAGCTAATCTTCTCCTCTTTTTCTTTTTTAAGATGATCTTTATAAATCGCTGTTAAAGATTCTGGTTTGCGTTCTTCAACCGCTGTTTTAATTTTTTCTAATATCTCTGCTAAATAAGTGTCTCCTTTTAATCGTAATTCTTTGATCTCTTGTGAGAGTTCATTGGTTCTCTCAAAAATCTTTTTTGTTGCGAGTTTTAAGAGTGCTTTTTCTTTTTCTTCAATATTTCTTTGAGAATACAATTGTTCTATTGCTTCTTTAACAGCTTCTTCTCCTCTATCAAAAGGCAACTTATTCAACCAATCCCCTATATCACGAGGATCTATTTGGGATTCAGAAATTTTATCTAAAACCTCTTTATGGTTGTTTTTAGTTTGTATGCTTTTAAGATAATTATAAGCAGCTTGGTTTGTTGCCAACTTCTTCTCAAAAAGATCAAGAAAAACAGCTATCTCTTTTGGAACATCTTCTCTAACAATCACACTCGTATTATCACCATAGTTTTTTAAAGCTGTTAATAAACGAGGTTCATTTCTATCTCTCACATCTTTATTTTTTGCCCAAGCTTTTAGAGTCGCTTTAAATGTGTCCTGTATTTGTTTATCTACGTCATTCGT
The DNA here is from genome assembly GCA_047623725.1 of Dokdonia sp. Taxonomy (GTDB): domain Bacteria; phylum Bacteroidota; class Bacteroidia; order Flavobacteriales; family Flavobacteriaceae; genus Dokdonia. Next base: position 2,472 of record JBLHOX010000154.1, read on the forward strand.
ATATTTCTTGTAGATCTCTATACCTATTGTGATTCCTGTTTTTATAGCTAGTGAAGAGAGTATTCCCATAGTTGCGTTGGCAAAGTGTTTTTATAAACCATTAATATACAACTATATGTCTTTTTATAGGGAATTTGTTACAGCAGTACTATGATTTATGGTTTGTGCTAGAAATAAACGGCTCCCCCGTGGCTCCCCTCCGTCTGTATCTCGTGCCTATTTTAAAATATGACATTATCAAACTAAGTGCTTCGACAAGCTCAGCATGACAACATTTGAAACACTCAACATGACATTTGTGGAATTATTTGAGAGGAGGAACTTTTTGTTTTTAGGTAATCTAGATGCTTTTAAATTCTGAGTCAAGAATTACAAAAATAGAGTACTACTCTATTTTAGAGTGTTACTCTATTTCTAATGCATATGTTATATGATCTCTCCTAAAATTTAGCCTGAACCTGTCGAAGGGTCGAGAGATGACTATTGGTGCTATTACTAAGATGCTTTGAATCAAAAAACAAAAGCTTTTCTCCCTCTGGGAGAAACGGGGAGCCCCCTAGCCCCCGAAGGGGGAATTCCCTTCTCTTCTAATATTTTTTAAAATAGAGTACTACTCTATCGTTAGAGTAGTCCTCTATTTCTAATACATACATGATGTGATCTCTCCTATTGTCGAGATGACTATTGCTCTATTTTTTAGTATAAAACGTACATAATGACTCCTCAATTCAGGGAGACATAACAGCTGTATCGACCACACACAAAAAGAGAAAAAGATAAAAGGAAAAGACAACAGTAAGAGTTCCCCCTTCGGGGGCTAGGGGGCTTTCAATACCCCTAGCACATACTCTTTATACTTTCCTCCTATCGGGATTTCTATTTGTCCGATCTCAATATCTTGTTGGGTAAAGGCAGTAATATGATCTCGGTTTACAATATAGGATCGGTGTACACGTAAGAATTGATCATCGGGAAGTTGTTCTATAAAATGACTAATCCGTTCTTTAATCACAAGCGTTTCTGTGGTCGTATGGATCTTCAGATAATCTTTAATACTTTCTATATACGTGACCTCTGGCAAGATCACTTTGATGTGCTTTTTATTGACATGAACGAAGATATGTGCTGGAGATAGGATTGTTTCTTGACGCGGAGTTTCAACACTCTTTTGCGCCGGAACTTGCAACCGACTGACCGCCGAAAAGAAACGCTTAAAAGTGATCGGTTTCAATAGATAATCCTGTGCTTGTAATTCATAACTCTCTACCGCATATTCTCGATAGGCAGTCGTAAAAATCACGGTAGGTGGATGCTGCAATGATTTTAAAAAATCAATGCCTGTCAGTTTCGGCATTTGGATATCTAAGAACATCACATCAACTTGATTTGCTCCTAAAAATTGAGCCGCCAATACGGCGTTTTTAAAAGACCCTAGATGTTCTAAAAAAGGAACATCAGCAATATGTTGCTCTAGTAAAGAGCGTGCAAGCGGTTCGTCATCTACAACTATACAAGTCATCATCGTGTCTGTTCTGTATTGATATGTAAAGCTACACAATACCATCCATTTTCATCTGTCACTTCATAAGAATACTCAGGATATAGTAATGCTAATTGCTTTTTGACATTAGAAACGCCAATTCCCTTGGTATACGCAGTTTCATCTGCTTGTTGCTCGGTATTCTTGGTGTTTTTTACGGTAAAATATAAATGTGCTCCTTCCTGTTTTAAATCGATATGAATTTCTGGAATTCCTGTACTTCCACTCGCTCCGTGTTTGAAGGCATTCTCTACAATAGATAATAAGATGAGGGGTCCTATTTGAAGGTCAAATTGTATTGCTCCTTCGACAGGTGTCACACTGAGCTTGTCGAAGTGCTCAGGATGACCACTTTCAAAGGGTTTTGAGTACGCTTTCGCGAAAGCAATCTCAATATCATCGCCATACCGTAATCGTTCTAGCTCGATATAATTTTCTATCAACGCCACCTCCTTTTCTAGAGATACTAACTTATCATTACACTGGTACAACATATAATCCAACATAGACGAAAGCGTGGCGACCGTCTCTGGTGCTTTATCCGATTTTTGTAGCGTAAGCGCGTATAAGTTATTGAGCGTATTAAATAAAAAATGCGGATGAATCTGTGCTTTTAAAGCGCCCAACTCGGCTTTATTCTTATCGCGTTCTAGCTGGAGTAAGGCTTTTTCGTTTCTGTTTTTCTGAGTAATAATACGATCTATCGTCATCGCAAAGGTTGCCATGAGTAATGGAAGTAAATACCCATCTACCAGAAATTCCCAATCACTAAAAATCTGTATAATGGATTCTTGCTCAAATGGCGGTTCTCTAAAAATAGGCTCGTACACATAAATCGTAAACACACGATCTAATGCACTTGACACATAAAACAAAACAACTGAAAACAACCCGAAAAGTACATATTTTCTATTTTTATAGTAATATTGCAATAACACATAATTAAAAACATAGGCTGCAATAAGATACCCAGGTAAGTGTTTTATGTTTTGGGCAGAAATAGACCAAAACGATTGCGTATTGCCATCCCGAAAAAACTGTATCAACGCAAAGCTGAAGAGTAAAACTCCCCAGAATAGGATGTGGTTTTTAAGTGATTTTTTAAGTATCAATTTCTGCTTATTATTTATTTATTTTCATAAAAGTTGCCTTCTAGATTCGTACTCAAATTTTATTTTATTTGTTCATTTTCTTTGCTTGTCCAAAGAAAACGAACCAAAAGAAAAGACCCTTTTTCTAAGGTATTTTTTCGCTTAAAGCGAAAAACCATCTGTCTATCACTAAATTTTTTCCAAGGCTTCAAAAATTTTTAACGTGAAAGACAGATTATACTGGAGAAAAAGACTGCTTCAAATTTTTGAATTGTAATACCCCATATTTAATCATCTTTCATTCAAATCAATCAAGCACCGTAGGCTGTATTCCTGAAACGGTAATGCCGTGACGTGTGAGGGTTTCTGTTTTATTTTGATTGCCCGTAATCATCGTAATGGATGCTACTTCTAATTTCTTTAAAATTTTTGCCGCTGCCGAAAAATCACGATTGTCTTTTTGAAATCCTACCGCCTCGTATGCTTCAGCTTGTAGCATGCCCTCTTTTTTAAGCGGTAAGGTATTGAGTAACGCATAATGCCCGTTTCCTTTTCCTTCTTGTTCTAACCAAATCACAATTCCTTTTCCAGCACGTTCTATGAGTTGTTGTGAGATTTCCATTTGCTCGCGACAATCACATTCTACACTATTAAAATGGTGTGCAAAAATGCACGATGAGTGTACACGACACAGCACTTCTTCTCCATCTTTTACGTCGCCCATCACCAGTGCATGCGACTCCTTAATCCCGTCATAAAAGAGAATTTCTCTATACGTTCCGTATTTGGTTTTTATGGTTCCTTCGGCGAGTTGTACAATCATGTTGGTCAAAAGTATTTTTAATTCGGTATAAAATTACAGCTATTCGACCAGATCAGATCTATCGTCGACTAAAAAGCCGTTGCCGAAGACAAATCTATTTATCTACACATTTGGTGTTTCTATTTCTTTCAACGCCCGATTGGTCTATTTTTTCATATACGCCTCCGCCTTTACTTCATCTTTGGAGTATCAATTAGAAATCGTATAGTCATGAAAAAATTCAAACTCAATAAAATCGGTCGTCGTTTTTGGAGAACCGTATGTGTCTTATTTGCTTTGTTAGTCATTTGGAATATCTATTATATTTCAACCTTGACACGCTTTCGCGAAAGCGCACCCATCACCACCACCGTTAGTGATCCTGCATACAAACTCCAAATAGAGGAAGCTACTACCGTATTAAATGCGATAGGTGAAGACAAGAAACTACCTTCTTTTTCTGTGGCGGTAGGACATCGATCGAAACTTATTTGGTCGGCAGCCGTAGGATATCAAGATATGGATGCAGGAATTGTCGCAACTCCCAAAACACAATACCGTATTGGAAGTTCGTCAAAAGCAGTCACCACAACGGGTGTTGCTCGCGCGGTAGATGCTCATAAAATCAATCTGAATACGATTATTGGAGATACGATTACAAATTGGACAAAAAAGGAATGGGATTTTAGTATGCAACAACTCCTGAGTCATACTGCTGGTATGGGGAATTATGAAGATTTTGGTTATGATGCTGCTAAATATACGATGTGTAATTGTCACGAATTTGCAACTGCCGCCGAAGGATTAAAGGTGTTTGACCAATATGATTTGATTTTTGAACCAGGGACTTCATTTGCGTATTCTACCTTTGATGTAAACCTTGCCAGTGTGGTCCTTGAGCAAGCTGTTGGCGCTCCTTTTCTGGAATATATGGAGGCAAACGTGTTTCAACCTTTAGGAATGAAGGATACGTATGGTGACCACAACCGACCAAAAACCGAGCATTTTGCTACTTTTTATAATACGAAAGATGGCTATTATCGGGAATTTAGAAGTTTTGAGCAGGTATACGATATCAACTTGAGTTATAAATGGGCCGGTGGTGGTTTTATCTCTACCCCTACCGATCTTGTGAACATGGGAAATGCGTATCTTAAAGATGATTCTTTTATTAGTCATGAGACCAAACGTACATTTTGGACGCCTATGAAGTTAGATAATGGTGAAGTCAATGAGCAATTATATGCTTTGGGTTGGCGCTCGTATTTGGAATATAAAAATGCAACTCTCTTA
>JBLHOX010000155.1:0-7159 GCA_047623725.1 Dokdonia sp.
CCTGCTTCACAAGATAGAATGATTGAAGATTGGCCAGTTAAAAAAGTACATACTTTGGAATCAGGCCATTTCCCTGGATTTTCTGTGCCAGAAAAACTAGTAGAAATGATACTTGAGAAATAAGTTCTTTTCTATTGATATTGAACTTTTGCTAAAGCTTAGAAGAAAACATAGTCATAAGACAACTTTTATATCTAGCAATGGAAATAACTTAGTGTTATTAAATGAACCAAAAGGGTCATAACTTAAAATTTAGTATTAACAATTTAAAAATTAATTATTATGCCAATTACATTAACACTTACCGAAGGCGTACTTCCGGTAAACAACATCGAAAAAGTTGTATCAAAGCTAACAGATTCTTTTTTAAAACATCATGAAATGTCTGGTAACAATGTCATGACAAGAAACGTAACTGCTCATGTGAGTGTTATTCCTAAGGGATTGACATTTGCTGGAGGTAAAACTGTAGATGGAGCATGGGTTGAAACTAAAACACCTTCGTTTGCTCTTGCAAATAAAGAAGTACAGGAAAGTTTCTTTAATGAAGCCACACAAATAATTCATGATCTTTCTGGAGGAAAGCTAGCAAAAGAAAAAATATGGGGAAATGGTGTACATACAGTTGATGGTACATGGAACATTGATGGTACCCCATTGACCAATGAAGGAATATTTGAAGCTGTTTCAAAAGGGTAATCCATCCAAAGTAAGCAACAGATGAAAAATGAAGTAATAATACTTTATTTTATATCTGTTCCTTTTATTAAAAAATAGGTATGTATCAAGAAATCGAAAAGTATTTAAGAAAACGAACGTCAGTTACTGATGAAGAATTTAAACAAATAATTAGTAAGTTTCAATTTATAAAGACGGCTAGAAATCAAATGCTATGCAATGAAGCACAAGTCTCTAAACATTTTTATTTTATTAATAAAGGATGTTTAAGGTTGTATGGAAATGATAGTGAAGGAAACGAAGTTACTGCTTTTTTTGCTTTAGAAGAAAGTTTTATGACAGCTGCAACCAGTTTCATAACTCAAAAACCATCAAGAGATTATTTAGTCTCAATGGAACCTTCAGAATTATTAGTCATCAAGAGGAATGACTTTTTTGAGCTAATCGAACGTATTCCAGAATTTAATAAAGTATATCTCAAATTTATTGAATTTGGATTTATCCATTCTCAAATGAGAATTTACAGTTTTTTAGGGATGTCAGCTACAGATAGACTTATATGGGTACTTGAACACGAACAGAAATTGTTGGATCGAATTTCAGCTAAAGCTGTTGCTTCATATCTTGGTATGACAAGCTCAACTCTAAGTAAACTACGAGCAAAGTTATAAAAAATTAAGAGCAAAGTTCTACAGATAAAAAATGCTGTGTAGTGTTTTTGGTCTATCCAGAGGTTTCCCCAAAGCATTGTCATAAGACAACGTTCAAACTTTCAAATCATATGATATTTGTACTGTTGCTGAACAATGAAGTTCACAAATCAAAACATATATATTATGCCAATTACATTAACACTTACCGAAGGTGTACTTCCGGTAAACAACATCGAAAAAGCTGTATCAAAACTAACAGATTCTTTTTTAAAACATCATGAAATGTCGGGCAACAATGTCATGACAAGAAATGTAACTGCTCATGTGAGTGTTATTCCTAAGGGATTGACATTTGCTGGAGGTAAAACTGTAGATGGAGCATGGGTTGAAACTAAAACACCTTCGTTTGCTCTTGCAAATAAAGAAGTACAGGAAAGTTTCTTTAATGAAGCCACACAAATAATTCATGATCTTTCTGGAGGAAAGCTAGCAAAAGAAAAGATATGGGGAAATGGTGTACATACTGTTGATGGTACATGGAACATTGATGGTATCCCATTGACCAATGAAGGAATATTTGAAGCTGTTTCAAAAGGTTAATTAAAAGAACACAAGTTCAAATCAAAAAAACATTTGAGCTTGTGTTTAATTAGTTTAACCGTTGTCATATGACAACTTTTAAACTTTAAAGTTACCTCAACTTTGCATTAGTAAGTAGATGAGAATTCTGCTCACTAGGATTAATAGCAATCATAAATGGGCATCGATATTATGGTGTCCATTTATATCAAAAAAAAATATTAGCAATAAAAATAAAATAAATGAAAAATTCAAATAAAACAATCCTATTAGTTCATGGTGCATGGGAAGGTGCATGGACTTGGGGAGAAACAATCCCTTTTTTGCAAAAAGAAGGTCATAAAGTAATCGCTTTTGATTTACCTGGTCATGGTGATGATAAAACACCTATCTCAGAAATTTCACTTCAACTTTATGTAGACTCTGTAAGAAAGGAACTTAATAAAATAGCAGAGCCAGTAATTTTAGTTGCACATAGTTTTGCCGGATATATCATATCCCAAGTGGCAGAAGAATCGAAGGAGTACATTGAGAAGATTGTGTTTGTAGCTTCAGCGATACCTTACGATAACAAACCAGCAGTTCAAATTTTCAAGGAAGATGAAGGAAGTGAGTTATTGGCAAGCATGATTTTTTCAGAGGATGAGAGTTATGCTACTTTAGGTAGACAGGCCGTCAAGGATGTAATTATGACCGGAGCTACTGATGAGCAAGTGGATTATGCATTACCAAGACTTGTAAAACAAGCAACAAAACCATTTTTTGAGATTGTTAAAACTGGTAATAACTTTAATGAAGTCCCTAAAGCATATGTGGAAACTACGAAGGATAGGGTTATCTCTTTAAAAGCTCAAAGGGAAGCACAAAAAGAAACTGGAATTAGTGAAGTAGTTACCTTAGAAGACGGTCATGTTCCATTGGTTACCGGCCCCGAAAATTTAGGAAAAGCTCTAAATCAAATAGCAACAAGTTAAAATAGAAGAATAAATAACTACATGCGAAACATGAGAAAAAATCTACCAGATTGAATTTCATGTTTCGCGTGTTTATTGAAGATATAAACATGAAATACATACTTTTTATTATTACAAGTACTAACATAACAGGTACAGGAAAACACCCAGCGGGGTACGAATTTTCAGAAGTAGCCGACCCGTATTTAGAATTCGCTAACAAAGGATATACCGTAGATTTTGCCAGTATTCTTGGTGGAGCTCCTCCTTTTGTTGGCTATGATTCTTCTCAAAAAACTAGTAAAGAATTCAAAGAGAGCAACTCTTTTAAACGACTCAATTTTAGTCATAAACTAAATAATGTAAACGTCGATGCTTATGATGCTGTTTTCTTTCCAGGAGGTTTAGGATTAATGACAGATATGGTCGATAATCCTTTGGTTAAAAAAATCATTAAAGAGGCCTATGAAAGCGAGAAAATTATTGGTGCTGTATGTCACGGACCTAGTGCTTTGCTTAATGTTATTCTTTCAGATGAAACTAACTTATTAGAGGGAAAAAAAATCAATTCGTTTACAAAAGCAGAAGAAGATATTGATAAACATTTATTAGGAGATGTAATCCCATTTATGCTTGATGAAGAATTGATAAAACAAGGTGCACTATTTTCGTATACCATACCTTTTGAATCGTATGTTATAAATGATGGAAATATAGTAACAGGACAGAATCCAGCATCTGCATCAAATGTTGCACTTAAAATGATAGATTTACTAAAGGATTAAATGTTTGAACCCACTAAGCCTAAAAAGTAAGATTTTATTTATGTTTTTAGGAGAAATTGCATATTTGCTTACAGCAAAGACAAATACAATTTGTTTTTAAATAGTTCTTTTTTATTTTCTACACGTTTGAAGTTTACTTCATAAATGAATGATCAATATAAGAGTAGAAAACATGGGTGTTTCTCATTTTAATGATTCTCAAATTGTGTTATAAATTCTTTGGCAGTATTCATCGTTTTAGCATCTATAATATCGGTCTGTTTGTATAGCCATACATACTGATTATAAGCCTGTTCCTTTTGATCCAGTTTTTCATACGTCTGCGCAAGCATCTTGCGAAGTCTTATTTCTGTGCTCCAATCCATTTCTGGAACTTTTACAAACGCTTTTTCTAAAATAGTAATCACGTCACTATACTTTTCTGAATTTGATAAAAAGAATGCTTTGTATGAATACCCTTCTATAGTATTTGGGGATAACGTTATAACCTTGTCTAGCTCAATTAAAAAGGCATCGGTATTTTTTGATGTCGTAAACTCTTTATATCCATCTTGAATTATTGTTTGAGCATCATAATAGTTTTTTGGCCATTCTTTCACCTTATTGGATGGTTTAAAAACTAATATTCTTGATGTCTTTTTGTCTGATGCAAAATCAAACGTATTTCCGTCTAATCTTGTGACTTCTTTTTTGTTTTCAAGCCAACCATCAATAGGATCCATCCAGTTTTTATGTTTTGATATCTCTGGCAATAAATAATGATTTGGAATGTAAACAATGTTTGATGGGAATTGCGCTAAAGCCTCATCTTCTGGATGCCCTATCACATAATCGACATCGTCAAGGGCTTTTATTTCTTCAGGAGATAGCATTTTATTATCTCCTAAATGTGCAATTTTTATAGTACCGACTTCTACTATCCAAATGGTATTGTAGGATAGTTGTCCTCTACTTTCCATTTCTTCCCATCCAGCATGTTTACTTGCGATACCATAAAATTTTATATCGTTATAGCTATACGTTCCAGCGGTTCTATAAACGGGAGTGTTTTCACTAAAAGACTTGCTTCCGTCATGATCAAAATGAGGATGTGTTATTAAAATAAAATCGGTTTTAATATCTGTTGGGAACGTATAACCCAATTGACTATAACTGTGATATGGATCTATCAAAACTCGAGTTCCTTGAGGTGATTCTATAACAAAAGTAGCGTGTGCTATATATTCTATTTTTGCAGTTTGTGCATTCACAAACTGAGTTATCATTGTGAAAAGGAAAATGGATAACAATGTGTACGGTTTTTTCATACTTGCATCTACGTTTATTTAATGAAGCTCCCATTCCTCTAATTCTACTCAATATTTTTGGAACTATATGCTGCCTAATAAGTAAAATATTTTAAAGGAATTTACCTTAATAAGTCGTGTTTTCTAAAAAACCTTTCATATCAAGGTGATTTTATTAAATAAAAATTGTTTTCATTGTTTAATGTCTATTCACACAAAATAATGCTATGGATTACTTAATGGCTACAGGACTTATAAACTGATACGATGAAATTATAAATCAATCAGAGTATATACTAAGTTTAACGCAATAGTACTATGAAAAGCTCATCCATATCATTTTCAGGTATAATAATATATGCCCATTTTGACTGTTATTTTTATATATTGATTTATATCATTTTTTTAATGCACTGAATAACATTTTTTTATATGAAAATAGGAGATGCTTTCACAGGTGTAATAGTTGATTTTGATATGAAAAATAAAATAGAGAAACAAATTTTCAAGATTGACTGGGTTCATCAACTTCCTGTCTTTGATACATCATTCCATCCTAAAAAGAACACAGATGAAACTATTCAGAATAATACGAGAAACCCTTATTAAAGAAAGGAACTTTAAACGATATTTCCTGTACGCTCTAGGCGAAATACTCTTAGTCATGATTGGAATCAGTTTGGCTTTTCAAGTCAATAATTGGAACGATAATCGAATAAATAAAGATGCTGAGGTTCGATATTATGAAAATATTCGAGATCAAATAAAAGATGATAAAGCGTTAATATTACATCATGTAGATTACAATAATCGGTATATGTTGCAATTCAACTATGCAAATGAGATTTTGGAAAATAATGATCGAAGTAAAATAGATACCCTAGGGTTAATCGTTAGGAATTTTACGCAATACTCTGATTTTGACCGTCAGGGAAATATCTATGAAACTATAGTGAACAGTGGACAAATAAAACTATTACACAATTATGAAATAGTGAACAGCATTCGAACGCTGGAGGAAAAATATTTATATATGAACCGAATGGAAAATATACACTATGATGCTGTGATGTCACACGTAATCAAAGCCATTAGTCCTATTCTAAATTTTTCTAATTGAAAAGTCCAAAAGCCTGATATGTTGTATCATTACGAATTTCAAAATTTGGTACTCTCGCTCATCCAAGTAATGACCGAAAAAAATAAAGTTTATCAAGAGGCTCTCCGTGAGATTGAATTCATTACTAATTTGATAGATAAAGAATTGAAAAAATAGTGTTTTTAAGAAATTGATACGTACGTATATTGAGTCGTTCTAAAATAGATACGTAGTTTTTTAGAACGACTCCTATTCTTTATTCAACACGCGTATAACTTTCCCCGTGAAATCTATTGCCGTCATCATCCAATTGGATTTGTTGGTATGCTTTCTTTTCTATAATCAGTTCAAAACGAAAAATATGCGTAGTATCCACCACGTTCATCATAGGGCCCGATGCATATTCCAGATGCTCTTCGAGCATCCCATCTTTTACGCTATACGTTCCATATCCAAACCATTCATTACTATCTGACGGATCATTACGTGTCCACATCACCTTTCCTTTACTATACATTTTGACCTGTCTATATCCATTTTCATTTTCCATGGTTTCTGATAAAGAGCCGTCTTCATACATCTGCTGATTTTGGAGTTCCCAAACACCTTCTAAAGTGACTTTTTCGTCTGTTATATTTCTTCCGTCACCCAATACGAGTGTAGCAACCATCAAGTAACAACTAAACATTAGTAATGCTTTCATAATTTTGGAATTTTAGTGTAACATTGGTTATAACCCAAATGATATAGTAAGAAACCCATCATGGTAATCACATAGTACTAAAAAGAAAAATATCTATATAGCAGTATACGATACCTGTATGGTCAAGTTTTCGTATAAAATTCGAGTTTGTTAAAAATGAATACTATAAGGTACAAAATAAAGTGCAAACTATAAGGCGCTGCTGTGTATTAAAATAGGTGCGTAGATCAATTGTTGATTGTAGATTTTGAGGTATTCTTAATCAGGAACAATGTAACTACTTTTGGGAGTAGGTATTGTACGCTTTCGCGAAAGCGGATACAGACATATCATAAGATTACAAGTCTTCTACAGAGAGTGGTGCTTGCTTTTCTTTTTCTGTTAGAATACGTTTTATAAACTGATGTACATTCTTGTTTTTTG
>JBLHOX010000156.1:0-7155 GCA_047623725.1 Dokdonia sp.
CTTAATTTGATAAATGAAGAGAATGTTAGTGAAGTAGATGTAGAGGTAGAAGAAGAAAGTGTGCCTCTCGATTATTTACTTAGAATTATCCAAGAATTACCAGATAGATACAGAATGGTATTTAATCTATATGTATTAGATGGATATTCACATAAAGAGATTTCTGGGTTATTAGAAATTTCGGAGGGTACGTCTAAATCTAATTTGGCGCGTGCTCGCAAAATATTAAAGAATAAAATTGAGGTAAGTCAAGACTATACCTTAAGTCAATCTCAAAACCAATGAAACAGAAAAAGAACATAGACAGGCTTTTTCAGGAGAAATTTAAAGACTTTGAAGTACATCCTAGCGATCAGGTATGGCAAAATATTGTTGAATCAAAAAAGAAAAAAGAAGATCGTAAAATTGTCCCTATATGGTGGCGATTAGGAGGTGCCGCAGCAGTATTGCTATTACTTGTTACAACAGGTATTGCTTTATGGAATAACACTTCAAATACAACTCCTGAACTTGTAGAGTCAAACCAGAAAGAAAGTACAAACTTATCCACAGATGTTGAGTCTACAACAGATATAGATCCTTCTGTATCTAAACAGACTGAGTCTACACTCGTTATAGAAAATAGTACTACTGATGACGAATCAACTTCTACACAAAAAGAAGACACAAAAGAAGGTAATATCCTTTTTGGTGTAGATAATACACAAGGAGCTGTTGCAAGTCAAGATAAAACAAAAGCACGTCAACAAACACCGAATAAAGAAAGAACAAACCAAGGATACATAGATAATATTACTGGCTCAACACCATCAAACACGGAAGATGTAACGGTAGCTAAAACAACAGAAACAGAAGATAATACAACATCACAAAAACGATCAGACTTTATCAACCCTACTGTTATACTAGATAAAAGTATAGATGATACGACTGTTGCTGTTACAGAAGAAGAAACAATAGAAGGTTCTCAAAAGATAGATACAGAAGAAAGTTCAAAAAAATCACTCGTAGATGAAGCGGCTCGTATCGTAGATGCTGCTACACAAGATGATGATTTACAAGAAAAAGAAGCGATTGCAAATAGATGGAATGTGGGGGCAGTGGCAGCTCCAGTTTTTTATGGAGATTTTGGGGGATCAGGAATTGATCCTCAGTTTAAAGACAACGCCAAGACCAGCGATGCAAATTTAAGTTACGGTGTGCAAGTAAGTTATGCAGTAACTCCAAAATTTAAAGTTCGTACAGGAGTAAGTAATGTAGACCTTAATTACAATACACAAGATATTTCTTTTACTCCTAGTAATAGCGCTCGCACTTTACGAGGGATTGATTTTTCTCAAAGTGCTAGTTTTTTAGACATTACAGATAGAGTTAATCCTTCATCAGCTGCTCCAGGAGTTACTGAAGATGGATTAGAGCAAGGGGGTAATACAGTTTCTAATGGAGAGATTCGGCAAAATGTAGGATATATAGAGATTCCTTTGGAAGCTATTTATGTACTTTCAGACAAGCGATTAGGTGTTGAACTTATAGGAGGGGTGAGTACTTTGGTACTCAATAATAATGAAGTTTTCTTAGAATCAAATGGTCTACGTACCAACTTAGGAACTTCAAACGCTCTTAATGACGTAAGCTTTACCACAAATATAGGCCTAGGGCTTAATTATAAAGTAACAGAAAAAGTAAAAATAAATATAGAGCCATCACTTAAATATCAACTCAATGCGTATAATAATAACGCAGGAGAATTTAAGCCATATTATGTTGGACTATATACAGGAGTGAATTATCGCTTCTAGAAAAGACACTTTCCGTTAGGTTAGTTTTTTAGTTGGTTAGGTTAGTTGTTGCGATAAGCAATAATTACAGGAAGGCGCCGCTGGTTACGGCGCCTTTTCTATGACACATTTTAAGTTTTACGATCTTCTTGTAAAGCATCTAGTATAATAGTACGTGTTTGCTCTCTTAATTCTTTTTTATGGCTCTGCGACATTTCTTTTGTAGAGATAAATGAAAAAACTTTTGCTCTCATTTTACCAGGCCCTCCTTTATAAAATTGATAAGGAAATAACTTTTTGTTATCATAAAAAACAATAGGAACAATAGATAGGTGGTGATCAATGGCAAGTCGGAAAGCACCATCTTTAAAACTATCCAAGACAGTAGAAGTATCACTAGGAACTCCTCCTTCTGGAAAAATACAAATGCTGAATCCTTGTTGAATCCTTTTTTGAGCTTGATCAAAAACAGCTTTACGACTTCTTGCATTGCCGCGATCTACAAGGATACAAGTACGTTTATAGAAAAAACCAAATAGCGGAATTTTTGCCAGCTCTGCTTTTCCTACAAATACAAAAGGATTTTTTGAGACATGGAGCATTAGCATAATATCTAACATAGATGTATGATTAGATACCAACATATAACTCTCTCCTTTTTTTAACGCTTGTTCTCTTTTAACGCTTGGATAAAACCCCATCCCTAGCATAATCCCTCTTGCCCAGATGCGTGCTAATCTAAAAAATAAAGGATACCAAGATTCTTTCAGAATACTGATAATAAGTAAAGGAAATAATATAAGTATGATAATGAGCATAAGAAGATAAAACCATATCCTCCAAAATGCCATTCCTATTTTTCTAAAAAAATTCATTGCTTCAAAAATAGGCAAAAGGTAGTAGCCTATGCCTAGAAAAAAGTAACTTTGCTGTAAAAACTAGTCATAATCTTATGAAAAGTGCCTAGAATGAGTATTAATTATAATGTGATACCTCTTTTATGTAGGTAATTAGTATGGCAAGAATTTTAACAGGTGTACAAAGTACAGGAACACCTCACTTAGGAAATTTATTAGGAGCTATTATACCAGCCATCGAAATGGCAAATGCTCCAGGAAATGAGTCTTTTCTGTTTATTGCAGATATGCATTCTCTTACTCAAATAAAAGACGGAGACGCTTTAAGACAGAACACCTATAGTACAGCTGCTACATGGCTAGCTTTTGGATTGGATATCAAAAAAACGGTTTTTTATAGACAAAGTGATATTCCCCAAGTAACAGAGCTTTCTTGGTATTTAAGCTGTTTTTTTCCATATCAAAGGCTTACGCTTGCGCATAGTTTTAAAGACAAAGCAGATCGTCTAGAAGACGTAAATTCAGGGTTGTTTACGTATCCTATGCTTATGGCGGCAGATATACTTTTATATGATGCAGAGATTGTTCCTGTAGGAAAAGATCAAGCACAACATATAGAAATGACGAGAGATGTGGCAAGCCGTTTTCATGCAACTACTGGAGGAGAAACATTTGTGATGCCAGAAGTAAAACATAATGAAGACACCATGTATGTCCCAGGAACTGATGGAGGAAAGATGAGTAAATCTAAAGGAAATATTATAGATATTTTCCAACTGGATAAAAAATTGCGTAAGCAAATTATGGGTATTCAAACAGATAGCACTCCATTAGAAGAACCTAAAAACCCAGACACGTGTAACCTATTTGCTCTTTATAAACTCATAGCATCTCCAGAACAAATTACAGCGATGCGTGCTAATTATGAAGGAGGTAATTATGGATATGGTCATGCAAAACAAGCTTTTTATGAATTGCTTATAGACAAGTATGCAACACAGCGTGAGCGTTATAATCATTATATGGCAAACCTTGATGAAATAGATTCAGCTCTTACAATTGGTGCAGAAAAGGCAAAAACCGTCGCAAATAATGTCTTAGCGAGAGTTCGAAAGAAAGTGGGATATTAATTCAATTTCAGACTAAATAGAGTAAAGACATTAAATAACCCTATATTTAAACCCAATCTTTTTGTATGGATATTATGAGTTTTTTGAGTGGTAGTGGCTTGTTCTTGATACTGGCACTCGTATTAATTGTCGTATTTTTATATAATAAAATTAAGAATAGAAAGCGTTAAGAGTACGCTTTCGCGAAAGCATATCATGGCAAACATTCGCATTACAAAACAGTTTACATTTGAGACAGGTCACGCTCTTTATGGGTATGACGGAAAGTGTAAAAATGTACACGGTCACAGTTATGAACTTAGTGTAACGGTGATAGGGGTCCCTATTTCAGACAGCAATCATGTGAAATATGGGATGGTTATTGATTTTGGAGATTTAAAAAAAATAGTAAATGAAGAGATTGTAGATGTATTTGATCACGCTACGGTTTTTAATAAAAATACCCCTCACGTAGAGTTAGCAAAAGAGCTATCAGATAGAGGACATAACGTATTGTTGGTAGACTATCAACCTACAAGTGAGATGATGGTGGTTGATTTTGCTCAAAAAATACAACCATTACTTCCAAGTCATATTAAACTCCATTCATTACGACTTCAAGAAACACGAACAAGTTATGCAGAGTGGTTTGCAAGCGATAATTAGCCTATGAATATCCCAGAAGGAAAGAAAGTTTATTTTTCTAGTGATAATCACCTAGGTGCTCCAACACATAATGAGAGCAGACCTAGAGAGCAAAAGTTTTTGCGTTGGTTAGATGAGATTCGTCCAGATGCACATGCTATTTTCCTATTAGGAGATCTTTTTGATTTTTGGTTTGAGTATCGTACAGTGGTTCCTAAAGGTTTTGTGCGAACACTAGGAAAGCTTGCAGAGTTTAGAGATAGTGGGATAGAAATTCATTTTTTTGTGGGGAACCATGATTTGTGGATGAATGGCTACTTTGAAGACGAGCTAGGCATTCCTGTATATCACAACCCTAAAGAGTTTACCATAAATGATAAGAAATTTTTCTTAGGTCATGGAGATGGTTTGGGACCTGGTGATAAAGGGTATAAACGTATGAAAAAAGTCTTCAGAGGACATTTTTTTCAATGGATATTTAGATGGGGGCATCCAGATATTGGGATGCGTATTGCACAATACTTTTCAGTAAAAAATAAATTGATCTCTGGAAATGATGATCATATTTTTTTAGGAGAAGAAAATGAGTGGCTAGCTACGTATGCCAAACGTAAGCTTGAGACAGCACATTACGATTACTTTGTTTTTGGACACCGTCATTTACCCATGGAAATTAAAGTAGGAGAACAATCTACCTATTTTAATATAGGTGATTGGATTCATCATTATACCTATGGTGTTTTTGATGGGGAAAATTTCCAAATCAAAGAGTTCGAAGCTTCTAAAGACTAACTGTATATTTATAAAAAGAAAAACCCATGCGTAGTTATCTTACCATAGTATCAGTTATTATTTTTTTTACGGCTTGCAAACCTTATGAATCAGTGACTATGAGACCAGACCAGATTACCTACGATAATTTTAGAAGTCAACAAAAATCATTTGCATCAAGAGACGGTGTTATAAAGTATGTAGATAAAGGAGAAGGTCCTGTTATTGTATTACTTCATGGAGTTCCTACTTCAGGATGGTTATATCGTAAAATGATAGATCCATTGGTAGATAATGGCTACCGTGTTATTGCACCAGATATGTTAGGTTTTGGGAATAGTGATTCTCCCGAAGGATACGAGATTTATTCTGAAGAAATGCACGCCCAGCGCTTGTTAGAGTTAATGAGTCATATTGATGTAGATTCTTGGACACATGTAATGCACGATGCAGGAGGCTTATGGACCTGGGAAATGCTTGAATTAGCTCCAGAGAAAGTAAATCATTTGGTTGTTTTAAACACGATTATTTATGAGGAAGGGTTTGATCCTCCTATACGTTTTGAACCAGGTTTTATGGCGCGCGCAGCGATGTGGGGATATCGTAATGGTATCACAACAAATATGATGCTTAAAGGTCTTTTTAAAGAAGGATTAACAGAGAACACCCTAAATGAAATTGATGTCGAAGGATATAAACGTCCTCTTAAAGAAGGAAAGACACGAGCGATGTATTACTTTTTTACACAAACGTGTAATGCGCTTCCAGCGTATCAACCTATGATCCAAAAAATGGAAATGCCCGCAACGATTATTTGGGGTAAAAATGATACGTTTTTAAAACTAGAGCCGCAACAAGAAGCATTTCAAAAAGATTTAGGAATAAAAGACCAAGATGTACATATCCTAGAAGCAAAGCATTTTATTCAAGAAGAAAAACCAGAAGAAATTGTAGCATTGATTTTAGCGTTTATTAAGTAATTCTATTTATTAAGAAAATCTTTAAAACCTTGCATGGTAAAGACTTTCCAAATAGCTAACATTCCCGCCATCACTTTTAAAATAGTTGCAAACGTAATGAGTTCATTGCCATACGACCAATGCATAATTTTGAATAAAGCACCTATAGTGATCACCATGTAAGCTATGATAAATAATGTGAGTATGTGTTTTACTTTCATAAATAACGTTATTTAATATCCTTAATACGCAACTGTAAACTTACTTCTCCATTCCAAGTATTTTCATCTACTACATACGCAGCGCTAAACGGTTTCTTGTTACGTATAAGATCATACGTATCGCCTATGCCAAACCCAATCCCTCCTATACGTTTTCCTTTGTTATTTTGAGTAACTGTCACTTTAAGATGTGTTTCATCTGCACCTACTTTTTTACCATATCCTGTATCTACAAGGTTTTCTGTCATAAATGTAGGGGTCATATTACCAGGGCCAAAAGGCGCAAACTGTTTTAGGATCCGATTAAATTTTGGAGTGATATCATCAAGATTAATTTTGGCATCTACCATAATTTCAGGAATGAGTAACCGCTCGTCACATGTAGCATCTACAACCTCTTCAAACCGTTGTTTAAAGGCTTCATAGTTTTCTTCTTTCAAGGTAAGACCTGCTGCGTATTTATGCCCTCCAAATTGCTCTATGAATTCTTCACATTGATGTAGCGCATTGTAGACATCAAATCCTTTTACAGATCTTGCAGAAGCTGCTAGTTTTTCGCCACTTTTTGTAAAAACCAATGTAGGGCGATAGTACGTTTCTATAAGTCGAGAAGCGACAATACCAATCACACCTTTATGCCAATCTTCTTGGTATACTACCGTCGTTTTCCTGTCAGTTTCTTTATTTTTTTTGATTTGAGTGAGTGCTTCTTCTGTAATCGCTTTATCTGCTTCTTTACGGTCGGCATTGTATTGCTCTATTTCTGAGGCATATGTACAGGCAATCGTATAGTCTTCTTCTACAAGTAGTGTGAC
>JBLHOX010000157.1:0-7146 GCA_047623725.1 Dokdonia sp.
GCGCAAGAAAAAGATACACAGGCTGTAACTACTCATGAACTTAACACCATCGTAGACTCCATTACAGCTATTGTACAACGCTATTATGTAACCCCAGAAATAGGGACTCAAATTGTAACCAATATCCGTGCAAAACACCAAAAAGGAATCTATGCGACTATTACAAATCCGCAAATATTAGCAGATACACTTAGAGCTGATTTAAGAGCTGTTAATAATGATTTACACATGAGTATGGTGTATCGTGCTCCAAGAGAAAGAACGACTACAGAAGCACCTTCTATTCAAGTAAATGAATCTGGGCCTTGGTCTAATTATGGGCTTAGCGAAATCAAAGTCCTCGACGGAAACGTAGGCTATTTAAAGATCAAGCACTTTACAAGGCATCAATACTTTGAAGACATAAAACCTGTAGTCACCAGCGCTATTGAATCTTTAAAGAATACCGAAGCAATAATCGTAGATGTAAGAGACAACGGTGGCGGTTTTGAAGATATGGCCGCCTATTACATTGATAGTACCGAGCCTATTCATCTTTCAGATTATCGATGTATGTTACACGATCATATGTATGGGATTTCGACAGATCCAAATGTGGTCGGCACCAAACTTCCTGACACAAAATTGTATGTACTCGTTAATGCAAATACAGGATCTGCAGCAGAGTCGTTTGCGTATATGCTTAAACATTTAGGAAGAGCCACTATTATAGGAGAGACCACAGCAGGTGCTGGTAATGGGGCTTCTCAACATACAATCAATGATCGTTTTAGTGTACAAGTATCTAGTGAAGAAACCATTAATGCCGTGACCAAAACAAGTTTTGAACAAGTAGGCGTGATTCCAAATATCAAAGCGACAAGTCAGCAAGCCTTTTCAAAAGGATATCAGCTCGCATTAGAATACTTGAAAGAACACAACACGCATCATATCCATCCTTCTAATTATGACCATCTACTTGAATTTATTACACTTCCGGAACCTAATACAAACGTAGATACAACGGGGTATACAAAATACGTAGGCACGTATCAAGGCGGGAATATTTCCATTACGGTGACATTAGAAAACAACATTTTATACGGACAGATGCGAGCTAAAGGAGGGAAAATGACATTAACACCCCTCAAAGAACACATCTTTAAAGTAGGTGATATTAAAGAACGTATTCAGTTTGTACTAGACACAAATGGCAATGTCACTCAGTTGATTGGTATAGATTCGCCTATGGAGCTTCAGAAGGTGGTTATTTCAAATAAATAATGCTTCTCATATTATATAAAATATATAGAGTATATAGTTTCGAAAAAGATTAAGTTTTATTTACATTATTAACATATATTTTTATTGCATTTTTATTGTAAATTCGTAACCAATGTATAAGGTTGCAGTATATGGTTACAAAAGAATACTATTCGTTAAATGAAGTTTCTGAAATTTTAGGAAAAAGTAAAGAAACATTAAGGCGTTGGGATAGAGATGGCAAATTTATTGCTGCTAGAGAGCCTATAAGTCAGTACAGGATTTATAAAAAAGAGCAGATTAATTCTTTATTAGAACAGTTATTAATTGATTATGAAGATACAGTTGATAATTCTATTACTCCAATTAAAGAATTTAAAGTATTAGAATTATTTGCAGGTGCAGGTGGCTTAGCTGTTGGCTTAGAAAAAGCGGGAATTAAATGTATTGCCTTAAATGAAATAGATAAATGGGCTTGTCAAACTTTAAAAAAGAATAGACCAAACTGGAATGTTTTAGAAGGAGATATTAAGTCATTTGATTTTAAAGAATATAATAATCAAGTTGATATAGTAACTGGTGGTTTCCCTTGTCAAGCATTCAGTTATGCTGGAAAAAAATTAGGCTTCAAAGATGCAAGAGGGACACTTTTTTATGAGTTTGCAAGAGCTGTAAAAGAAGTTAATCCACTTATTTGTATAGGCGAAAATGTAAAAGGCTTATTATCACATGAAAAAGGAAAAACAATTGAAGGTATGATTTCTATTTTAGATGAAATCGGTTACAATGTGATGCCTGTAAAAGTTTTAAAAGCTATTAATTATAAGGTTCCTCAAAAAAGAGAACGCGTAATTCTAGTCGGAATAAGAAAAGATATTGATTTAAAGTATGAATACCCGAAACCTCATAACAAAATTTATAATTTAATTGATGCTCTTAAAAAAGGTGAATTATTTGATTCTGATGTCCCAAAATCTGAAGGCTCTAAATACCCACAACATAAAAAAGAAATTTTAGATTTAGTTCCACAAAAAGGATATTGGAGAAATTTACCTTTAGATATCCAAAAAAAATATATGGGTAAAAGTTTTTATTTAGGTGGTGGTAAAACAGGCATTGCTAGAAGAATTGGTTGGGATGAACCAAGCTTAACTCTTACTTGTAGCCCTGCTCAGAAACAAACAGAAAGATGTCACCCAGACGAAACGCGTCCTTTTACAGTTCGAGAATATGCAAGAATTCAGACTTTTCCTGACGAATGGAAATTTATGGGTTCTGTTTCTCAACAATACAAACAGATTGGAAATGCTGTTCCTTGCAATTTAGGTCAAGAAATAGGATTTTCAATTGTGAGATTTTTGAATGCTTATTATTTAAGTTTATCAAACCCCAAGTAGTAACTATAATTTTCAAAAGTAATTTCATCTAAAATACTTCTTTTAGATTTTTTTGAACTTATTGAAATTTCTTCCAGTGCTGAATTAGTTTGTAAAACCTCACTTTCTTGTTTACTTAGATAGTCTGAAATAGCTTGAGGTAAAACTTTATATAATTCAAAAAGAGCATCGTCATTTCCTGAAAGTAATTTATAAAACTGATCCCCCGAAATTTTATAAACTCTACTATGGCTATATTCTTTCCCATTAATATCTCCAAACCATTTTTCATTAAAACTATTCTTAGCTAAAACTTGTACCCAATAGCATTTTGATTTTTTGTGAGTGTCTGCATATTTTGCTAATTTTTGGAACAAACTTTCAGCAGAGCTGCTGTTCATTGTATTATGCTTGTTTTTGATGTCCGCGAATAATGTATTATCTGTAGCTTTAATATCAAAACCACTTAAATTTCCTATTTCAAACCCTGTAATTCCTCCTAAAATTTGTTCGTGAAAAGTTCCAATTGAATTATTTATAGATTTATCAATTTGCCTGCTTATTTCAGTTTTAATTAGTGTCTTTTCATCTAAATCATTGAATTTAGCGTCAAAAGTAAGCTTAATAGTATCTATCTTATTTTTGTAAAATTTTGTTTTACTTACATTTGCTTTAGCTTTCAAATATGAATTATGTAGATTTTCAATACAATATAATAGATGTTCGTCTGATATAAAATTTAAATATTTATTTGCCATTTTTTAATTCTCTTAGTATAACGAATTTAGAGAATATTATTGGGTTTATAAAAGTTTCATTTTTGTAAGAAAAAATATACCAATAATACCCTAAAAAAGAAACCCCACACCTACCCCCCTTTCGCAAAAGCCCACCATCCCACAACAAATCCCACACACACTGTAACGATGATAAAGAAGTCTGGTCTTTAGACAAATCCACCAGATGAAATCAAAGATCATTGCAATAGGCATCACTATCCTCCTTACTTCATGTCAACAATCCATACCAAAACCCAAATCAATAAATGGGAATTGGGAATCTATAGGCGCTGGTTGGTTCCTTCAAATACAAGACAGTACAACATACGGGCTATACGACACAACAGCTATTTCTTGTCTCCCAAATAGACAGGCAGGACTAGAAGAAATCATTACAGCACTCTCGCTTACCAACGACACTTTATCTATGAAGAAGGGCGTGATGACCTATATGTTTACAAGAGCAAAACAAGTACCGCCGCTTTGTATGACATCACTCACCGAAGAACAGCAAGGAGATCCTGTACATAATTTTGACGTATTTGCTCAAACCGTAAAAGAGCATTATGCGTTTATGGAATTAAACAACATACACTGGCAAACACTGTATGAGGAACAAAAAAGAAAGCTTACGCAAAACCCAACCGAGATCAATCTATATAACATACTCGAAGAAACATTTGAAAAGCTAAACGATAATCACGCCTATCTTGAAGCTTCAGATGCGCTGTATGAAGCTTTAGAAGAAGCCACACAGGAAGAAGAATCTATTGCAGAAGATAATCTACCCGAATATGGAGATTTTCAAATAGCAAACATGGTGGCAGAGCATCACCTCAAAGAAGATATGACCAGAGATACTTGGCTCGTCAAATGGGGTAAGATGGAAAATAACGTAGGCTATATCCAGTTAAAGGCAATGTGGCTGTATGCGAAATTGGATATTCCGCAATCATTAATTGATGAGATGGGATATGTAGATGCCTTTGTCACTACGTTTCATACCATGGAAGATGGACAGTATATTCAGAAAGAAAGAGAAGGGATTACAAAACTCATGGATACGATTATGAATGATCTTAGGAATACCAACGCGATGGTAATAGATGTACGATTTAATGGTGGCGGACAAGATGCCGTGAGTTTTGAAATATTAAAACGCTTTAATGATCAGAGAAGAAAAACGATACGAGCCAAATTAAAACATGAAGATCACTTTTCGCCAGAGATTCCGTTATATCTGGACAGTGCTACCACGCCGTATACCAATCCTGTATATATACTAACGTCTCCACAAACCGGAAGTGCCGCCGAAGCTTTTGCAATATCATCTATGGCAATCCCCCATCATAAAAGAATAGGAGCACGTACACAAGGAGCGCTTTCTACTACATTAGAAAAAACATTGCCTAATGGATGGTCATTCTCTATCTCAAATGAAATCTATATGGATCTCAAAGGGAAATCGTATGAGAACATAGGAGTTCCTGTAGATTATACACTACCCTATCCAGAAGGTAGACAGGACTTTTTTAGATCGGTGGCGGGTGATTTATCGGCAGATAAACAACAAATATTGGAAGCGATTAAGAATATAGAAAGGCAATAATTTCTAAGAACTTATATAAAGTTGGTGTTTTTTTATACTTTTAATAGAACTTGCAATTGGCTTTAAAAGATAAAAGCCATCTGCGAACAGATCAACGATATTATGAAAATCAACATTGACTATACAGGAACGGTTGGATCGGGAACCATAGCGATAGAAGTCGCTCCTGAGGCGACGATTAAAGAGTTGCTCACCACGTTCCACGAAGCGGTAGCTACAGACGATTTTTATACGATTCAAGGAGGAGCGCCACCTAATAGACGCGCGATGAAAGTAGGGTATGATTATTATATCAATGATAGACGACTAAAAGATATACACGCAGCAATAGCTACGTTAGAATTGGCATCATCAGACACGATGACGCTGCTTGTAGACAAAGGACGAAGAGTTGATTAAGTATCAGTATAATACTAATGAACTACCCCGAGGCAGAGCCATCGAGGTATCAAGCGGAAAAAACTTATTTTTAGTTTTATGAAAACTATCCGTTTTCAAACTTTCCTCTTTGACCCCGAGGTAGAACCTCGAGGAATTCTATAGATTAAAAATATAAACGTTGCAGATCTTCTCAACGCATCTCCAGAAGAACTGTTTCTTATAGAAAACGTTCCAGATAATGATCAGCTCCTAGAAGCGTTTCTTACTACATTAGGAAACCCCATACTAGAAAATCGTAATCAAGAAGGAGGAAGTGTCTTTCACGTAGAAGTAGAAAACAAAGATGCGTACTTCACATCCTATGCGAACTCAAACTTATTTTTCCCAGTTCATACCGATGGTTCTGATTTTAAAACACCTCCAAAATATGTAGCGATGCTATGTGTAAGACCTAGCGAAGAAGGTGGAGAGAGTTTATTTGTCTCCCTTTCTGATTTGATCACAAACCTTCCTGATGCATTGTTAGCTATCCTAACGACAAAACAGTGGCGATTTAATACGGCAAATCATCCGATTATAACACAAACACCTACAGGCCCTACGATTTGTTATAATCGGTTGATGATGGAATCTTATGCAGAACTCACCCAACAAGAACTCGACCTCTTAGATCAATTGGATCGTATGTGTGACCAACTCACATTTCGCGTCAAGCTAAAAGCAAATGATTTAATCGTATTTAGAAACGACCTATTCCTTCACGGACGTACTGATTTTTCGTTGGATTCTAATCGGTTGTTAAAAAGAGTTCGCTTTCGCGAACCTGCCTCGCCGGCAGGCAGGAGCGTATAAAGTATTACTCTTTACTCCAAATCAGTAATCCACTTGATTCCTTGAGAAGTCAACTGATAATCATTTATGGTTTTTACAGTCGTTTTTATCTGTATCGTATCTTGATCATGCATGCCTTCAAAAACAAATTTTTGATCCGGTAATTTCTGATATGTAAACTGATACACATCATTGGTATCACCTCGCATAGGATGAAACTTTATGATGTTGGCAAGCGTATCTGCTTCAAAAGAAAAGTTATCTCCATAGCCATTTTCTTTTGTAATCATCAACGTTTCTGGGATATACGAAGCGCCGTTAATTGAAATCGTTTTCCAAGCAAGATCCTCATGTGTAGACATCGTATCACCATTAATGGTATATAATTCAATGGTATGAAAACCGGTTAATGAAGGATATTTATTACCCGTTTGGTTATCGATGCGGTTAGAAAAACTGATACTGCTTGATACTAGATAATACAGCAACAAACTCCCTTTAAGTACATATCCTATTCTTTTAGATTTCTTGGTGATAAATAATGGGGGTAATACACTAGGTACTGTCGCTTTGTTGAAGATCAAAAAGTTCATTAATCTTTTAAAATCATACGTAAGTAAAATGAAAGTCATAAAAAACAGATGGATCGCAAACATTTTTACACGTACATCATAGCCTATATCAATAAGTACCACATTTGCCATGGCTATAAATAGAATAATAGTCCCTATAAATGTGGTTTTTCTAAACAATAAAAACAGCCCGCCTATCACTTCAATCCAACCGCTGGTCATGCTATAGAACTTGGAATAACTCATAAAAGTCCATAGATAACTCATTCCGTTTTGATTCCCTATCGTTCCTTCCAATCGGTTTAAATCCATTTCTCCAAATTGAAGCATAAATACCTTCGCAAGGCCATAAAGAA
>JBLHOX010000158.1:0-7144 GCA_047623725.1 Dokdonia sp.
CTTAACTCTTCTATTAACTCATCTTTTTTAAGTTCTCCCTTCTTAGGAATCCAGAGATAGAGATTACGTAAGGTCGTAAGAATAGAGTACACTAAAATTTCTGTGTTTACGTCTTTTAGTTCTCCTGATTCTTTTCCTTCTAACACCATGTTTCTAAACTTCTTTTCATAGCGAGTACGCAAGTCTAAATAGTGATCTAATTTTCCTTCTAGGTGCATCCAATCATTATTAAGCGCCGCCATACCATAAGGATTATCGGTAGTCAATGTGATATGTTGTGCGATCACTTCTTTTAGCTTTGCGATGGTATCTGTATCTCGATTTGCAATGGTGTCAATACCTTTTGTAAACTGCTCAGCAATATCGAGAATAATCTCAGAAAGAATCTGTTGTTTTGATGTGATATGATTATATAAACTAGCTGCCTTGATACCTACTGCTGCTGCGAGGTCTCGCATGGTCACAGCACTGTATCCTTTTTCTTTAAAAAGTTTAGCAGCGGTTCTATATATTTCTTGCTTTCGCGAAAGCGTATTAGATTTCATAACCTGCAATATACACTTTATGAAGGAAGCTTGAAACTCGTGTCAAATTACAGCGTTCTTTATTGAACCCGCATTATGCATTAGAAAATCTATTCCGTCTTGAAGCAGCTGCAAAATATATTGCTGTTTCCATCCTCATTACAAAGTTCTAATGCATAATGCGGGTTGGGAACAAAAGGCTAGTTAATACATCAAGGCTCAGAAAATTATAAAAATCAAATAAGATTATGCTTTTTAGCTTTTTGCACAGCTTCTATTTTGGAGTGTACTTGTAGTTTCCTATAGATGTTTTCTATATGCTTACGCACGGTACTTGGAGAAAGAAATAGATGACCTGCAATGATTTTATAGCTTAATCCTTTGGAGAGTTGTTCCAGTACTTCTACTTCTCTTTTTGAAAGACTTATTTCTTCTCTATCGGTATCATTCTCTATCAAAATAGGATTACGAAGGAGTTTTAATGTCTTCATCGCGATAGATGGATTCATGGCTGCGCCTCCGTCTAGCGTTTCTTTAATACCGCTGTATAACACATCTGGAGTTACTTCTTTGAGCAAATACCCATCGGCTCCAGCTTGAATAGATTTGAAGATATTCTCATCATTATCAAATACAGTCAACATGATAATCTTAATATGCGGATATTTTTGCTTGACCATCTGCGTGGTTTCTATCCCATTAAGAACTGGCATTTCTATATCCATCAGGATTACTTGAAGGTTGTGATTATCTTCTAGCTTACTAAGCGCCTGACTGCCATCCATAGCGATCCACTTGATGTCTATGTCTTCAAAAAACGAAAGTTTTTCTTTGACTGCTTTTGCAAGAAAGCTATTATCGTCTACGATGGCTACTTTTATTTTCATCTTCTTAAAGATACTATTTTATTGTAAGGTGAATTGCCCAAAGAATCCTGCGCCTTCTGATGGTTCGATATTTACTTCATTAAAAGTACCATCTCCATTATACGACAGATTATAAGCGAGCATATCGCGACATTCGTCTTTAAAGGTATAATTCCCTGAGGTTTCATCGGCTCCAAAACGCCATACAGGATTGCTTATGGTGATACATTCAAAGCCATCAACTGCGACACTTAATGTCTGGTCTGACTTTACAATAAAGGTTGCGGTGGTGCCTAACTCAAAAGGGGAATTAGCATCTGCAAATGTGTACTCCACATTATAGGTTCCAAAAGCTGTGTCTGGAATAGTTGCCATTGTCTCGTCAACTCCTACAGTTGCTGTGCAGGTATCACCATTACATCCTTCTCCTGACATTTCTCCCATTTCTTCTTCCTGCATCATATTACCGTTATCATCACTACTACAGGCATAAAAACTAAAGGCTACTAAAAAGATTGCTAGATATTTTCTCATGGTTTTGATTTTTGTTTTTTCAAAACTACCTGAGAAATAGGTGGTAACCTATAGGGCAATTGCCGTATTATGAGTTTATATCAAGCGTAACACTCACCGATGTTCCTTCATTTTCTTTGGTCTGTATTTTATACATAGCGGCTATATCTTTGGCTCTTTTCTTCATATTAAGCAAGCCATTCCCTATATCATGATTATGGATATTAAATCCTTTCCCGTCATCTTTGACACATGCCAATAACTTATTTTGGTCTTTGGACAAAGACACTTCTATATGATCTGCTTTTGCGTATTTAATAGCATTATTAATCGCTTCTTGAATAATCCTATAGACTGTAACTCCTTCTACAGAAGTCAGTGTTTTAGTTCTATCAATATCTTTTTGAAAATCTAAGACAAATATCGTTTCAGGGCACGCCGTTCTTGCCTGTTCTAACAAGTTGGCAATACGGGCTTCTATATCTTCTAGAGAGATACTTTCTTTATTCATTGCCCAAATAGTATCTCGCAATTCATTAATGGTATTTTTTGTAAAATCCCCGACTTCTCCAAGTTTGGTTTTCACAACACTATCTGCTTCTTTTAGTCCGTACTTTAGATTATCTAAAGAAGAAATAATAAAGGTGAGATGACTTCCAATATTATCATGTAAATCTCTTGAGATACGAAGACGTTGTTCTTGCAAATGGTTTTGAGTTTCTATTTTTGAAAGTGCTTCTTTAAGCTTGCTTTCTTTTTTGAGCTGTTCATTCTTTAAACGTTGTTGATTATAAAGAAAATATCCTATTAGCCCTAGTAATACTGTGATTCCTATGACTCCATAAATAATATTATTACGTTGTCTTATTTCAAGTTCACGCTCTGCAAGTGATGCGCGAGTTTCAGCAAGAGCCACTTCTTTTTCTGCGGTTTTAAAGCGTGTTTCAGACAGCGCTATTGCACGTGCATTTTCTTGAGAAAACTTTCTTTTAAGTACAGCTTGCAACGAATCTATAAAACGAATCCCTTGCTCTTTATTTCCTTCTGCCAAATAAATAGAACTTGCCGTTTTGTAGAAAGATCCTGCTGAGTCTGTAAAAGAGGGGTGCTCCTTGAGTAACTCAAATCCTTCTTCAAGGTTTTCTCGAGCTTTTTGGTAATTATTATTTAAGAAATAGGCATAACTAAGACCACTTACAGCCTCAAAATAGGTCCTAATATCTATGTTATTATCTGGTGGTCCTTTTTTTGAATTCTCATAGGATTTGATAGCTTCAGGATAATCACCCATACTTATGTGAGCATCTGCTTTGCTAATTAATAGTCGCTGATACTCTGTATAAAATTTTATCTCTTCTGCAATCTCAAGTCCGCGATCAAAAGCATCTATTGCTTTTGCAAACTCTTTCATCAATCTATGTGTAATCCCTATATTATTATATGAGATGATCTGTTGTGTTTTAAGATTCCGTTTAATACGTTCCTCAAGTGCTCGCTCATGATAGTCTAATGCTTTTTCGGTTTGCTCAAGTTCTTGATAAATCAATCCTATATTACTCAGGTAAATATCTGTTCGTTTTTCTGGAAAATGCTCTTTGGTTTGTGTTAATGCTTCAAAAAAGAATTCTTGTGCCTCATGCAATTTATCTTGCCCCCAAGCATTCATTCCTAAATTATTTAGAGAACGAGTCTCCAATACTTTAAAATTATATTCTTTTGAAAGTTTACGTGCTTTTTCAAAATAATAAAAAGCAGAATCGTACTCCCTATTCACATCAAAACCAATACCGTATGTATTGGTAAGCAAGACCGTACCATATTTATAATCTATCTCTTTTGAACTTTTAATAGCACGCCTAAGAATAGAGTCTGCTCGCTTACGATCCTTGAAGATATAGTAAAACCCCATTCTATTGTAAATATCATATTTAAGAGAATCTGGCTCATTCTGAGCAACACGGCTTAGACTGTCTATTTCCCTTTCTGTATTCTGAGCATGTACCTTAACAAGAGAACAATGGAAGACAATTATTAAAATAAATAACGACCTGAGAGTTTTCATAAATAGTTTATTTATTAATGAAATATAGTAAGAAGATATCTAAAAAAGCAAAAGAAGTAGCACTTGCTTACAAATACTACTTCTTAAAAACTATAATTTTATTTGATGTTGCACAATGAGTGATTCAGAGATATTGTACTGTAATAAGTCATATTTATTTAGAGACATCATCCGTTTTTTCATCTGTTTCTTATGTAATTGGAATTCTTCAGAATACAAAAAAAGTATCTCTTGATGCTTTTTTAAGCAACTTCTATATTGCTTTCTGAATACAAAAAATAGTAGAATCCAGAGAATGATGATCCCTATAAAAATAAATACTGGTATCGATATCATGCCTTCTTTTATTTCTAATGTATGTTACGATTCGTTCTTTCCTTAACAACAGTAAGAACAAACAATTTATGATCCTTTATACGCTTTCGCGAAAGCGTATATACCATATTTACAACCCATTATTAATTGATTCTAATCATATTATTTCAATTAAGACACAACCCTACAAAAGGCTGATTTGACACAGCCTTTTACTCATATACAGGTCCCCCAACCGGTATATAAATTTCCATAGGGAAATAACATTACATATTTTTTATTCTTTAAAAGCCGAGAATACCTTTTACCGCATCCTCGGCTCGTGTAAAAACGGCAACACATTGAGATCTTTAGACTATTTAGTTAAATCGTAAGCGAATATGGAGTTATTATCTGCTTTGTAATATAAAACTCCAGCCCACTCATCTACCTGATATTCTGGTTTTTTATCTTTCAATAGGATTTGCTTTTCCATGGCACCAGAATCTTTATTGATCTTTACAAGTCCTGCTCCACTATCCAGATTAGTAAGTATAAACTGTGAGTTTTGAGTCGCTGCCGTTGCTTTAAAACGTTTTGATAGCTCTGCAAAAGATGCTGAAGAAATACTAGCAAACATGTTTGCAGCACGATCTGCATCTCTCCCTCGTTTATTATATTGCCCTAAGTGGTTTTTATTCATCCCTGCTTCAAAACTCATAGACATCATCGCTGCTGTAGAAGCTACGGCAGTTACACCAGCAACAATTTTTCCTGCAAGACTCTTGCCTGGTGCTTTGTAATAAGAATGCCATTGCTCTCCGCCTTTCCATTCCAACAAAGAAAGGTTTTGATCACTGGTGAGTAAGATGCCTCCATCACGCATTTCTACATGGGTAGGATCTTCTTTTCCATCAAATTTTGACTCAGCGAGTGTGGTTACATCATTTGTTGTTGCATCGATGGCTAATAGCTCATCATCTGCACTAATCAGATATCGGTTATTTGTAGCATCATAGGTGGAGCTTACTGCCGATGCTTTTTTATACTTTAATGGTTTTTTCCATACTTGATCTCCAGTATTTAGGTTGACAATGTTTGCATCTTCAGAAGTGATATAGATCAATCCATTATCTGTTTCTGCCATCGTAAGAATATTTTCTCCTATCTTTAATGGTTTTTTGAATAATGGCTTGCCATCAAAAGAAACCTTATTAATACCGCCACTATACACCCCAAATAAAATCCCATCATCCATCACATAAAAGTGTTGTACAAATCCTTTAGTTTTTGGCGCTTTATCCCAGAGATCTTCTCCGTTTGTAGCACTTAATAAAGCGATTTTAGATTCAGAACGCCCTGCTAGTATGCTTTTACCTGCGGTATCTTTATCACTCACGACAGCAAGTCCTTGTGGCAGGATCTGAAAGTTAGAAACAACTCCTTGCACTTTTGCATTATCTGCCCATAATTCAGATCCGTCACCGCCTATTTTAAAAATCTTAGTATTGCTTTTTGAATCGTTTGTAATGAAACCATAAATATCTTTTTCATTATCACCTGCGGTCATCCATTGGATATTCTTTGTCTTATTCTCCCAAAGTGTTTCTCCACTTTTAGATTTACAAATCATTCCTTGTGATGTTGGAACAATCAATTTATCATTAAGTAATAGCGTCTGTCCAGAAACTGAAAATGATTTCATCGTGACCTTACCAGGCTTTACAAGAAAGAACGAATAATCTTCTTTTCCTGTTGCTAGATCATATACAGCAACGCGAGCCGTCATACTCTCTGCTTTCCCTCCTCCTTTTCGGAATCCGTTAACGACCAGTTTATTTTGTGGCATTTTTATCTCAGCACCCCAAACGGTTTTCCATCCGTTTTTCTCTGTGCTAAAAATAACCTCGCCAGTTACGTGATCTATCACTGCCTTTTTACTGCTAATTCCAGCGAGTCCGTTTTGTGCTACAATAAGGTAAGGAGATGCAGGCACATACGTGATCTCTTCTAGTTTTACACGTCCATATTCTGTAAAGTTAAAAAGGAGCTCGTTACTTCCTGGTTTGATTCCTACAAGTCCATCATTGGTCGCTACAATCATATTCCCAGAGATCGCAATGGTCATATCATTAATCTTAGCGCCTACATCATATCGGTAATCGGGTGTTTCGGCTTTTTGAGCTACAGCCGCAAAAGGCAGCCAGAAGAGCATTATTAATACGAGTTGTTTTATACGTGTTTTCATAATCAGAATGGTTTTCGATTTTTACATGTCAAAACTCTGAAAAACAAGCAAGCCATTCAATAGGGCAATTGACGTATACTAAGCTACCTCGAGGCAGTGCCATCGAAGTATCAGAAACAAGACCGCTTTGCTGAAAGAATCAAGAAACAAGACTTTTTTGTCCTGACTCTTGATTCTAAAAATATTGAATCTGTTTACTACACCTGAGGTAGAGCTTCAGGGAATTCTGTTGATTACATGATATGTCTAATTTTATGGATGCTTTACACGCTTTCGCGAAAGCGTATACTAAAAGAACATATAGTATCATACATCTTTTTAATGAAATCCTGAAAGTAGTAACAGATATTACTACTAAAGTCTTTAATTTTGTATGGTATGAATATTCCTGTAGCATCTAATCCATTACTGGATCGTTTGCCTCCACACTTAAGGCAATACATCAAACCTCAGAACTATGAGGAATACACCTCTATTAATCAGGCGGTATGGCGATATGTGATGCGTAAGAATGTAGATTATCTAGGTAAGGTCGCACATGACAGTTATCTGGATGGACTCAAACAAACAGGAATTTCTATAGATCATATTCCTTCTATGTATGGGATGAATCGTATCCTACAAGGAATAGGTTGGG
>JBLHOX010000159.1:0-7142 GCA_047623725.1 Dokdonia sp.
AGTTTGTTTTGAAATAAACCGAGCTACTTTTGACGAACGTTTGATAGAAAAAACGATGTTCTTTTATAGGCTTAGATTTTAATTTTATGGTTTGTAGTAGTATGGTTTATAGTTGAAATTTGAACCGACTGAAACTACTGACCTGATCCTGAAAATATAGTTTGTTTTGAAATAAACCGAGCTACTTTTGACAAACGTTTGATAGAAAAAACGATGTTCTTTTATAGGCTTAGATTTTAATTTTATGGTTTGTAGTAGTATGGGTTATAGTTAAAATTAGAACCGACTGAAACTACAGATCTGATGTTAAAAATAGAGTTTAATTTAAAATAAGCCGAACTACTTTTGACAAAAAATATAATAAAAAACAGCAGTTATATATTTGATTAATAAGGATATGTGTTTGTGAGAAACAATAAGGAATACTATGAGACAAGAGAGAGAAACATTAAAAACATATTTTGAAACAGGAGATCGCCCTACGGAATCTCAGTTTGCAGAGCTTATTGATTCGTATGCGCATTTGAATGAATTGAATTTCGGGTTGACAGTTCGAATTCTAGGAAATCTAAAGTATGGTTTTTATCATTTTTATATTGCAGATAATGTACAGTTCTCTAATGGTGGTCATAGGATTATACAAGCAAATGCTGGGAGTAAACCAGCTAGACTATCTCAATATACTCATGTATTAAGTAGGCATATTGCTCATAAGCAATTGGAAGTTAAAATACACGGGGCAATTGACTTGGTAAAACATCAACCTAAAATCATTATAGAACGTTATAAACAAAAAAAGAAATTAGAAAGTGGTTATGTAAAACCAGCAGGGTTTTATAAAGAAAAAATGGAAGATGCAGCATTCTGGAATAGAAAATCAGAATATGAGGTAACGGCTAGAGATATGACCTTGGATATAGAACCTATTCATTACTTTAAACCAGATGCTAGTTTTAATAAATTTAAACCTTCGGGAACGATACGTAGAGATGGGTCTTTTATATATTCAAGACATGCTAAACCGTTTGTTCCTATTCAAATAAAATTACAAATAATCATAGACAATGTAGCGTATACCTCTCACCCTATAGATTTAAAAATAGTGTTGGGAAGCGGAGATATAACCGAGGCGATAAACTTTGCATTTGACTAAACATAATAATACTATAAAATAGCCTTAACTAGGTAGGATGCTCTAATGAGAAAAACCTTTCAAAGACTAGCCAGGCGACAGACTTCAGTATCTTAAAACTTGCATTTGTGAGTTATGATTTACATTAATATTGAATGAGGTTCTTTTGTGAGACACGAGTCTCCCATAATGTGTAGCGATAGCTTCGGCGTGTCAAAGCATATTCTAAGAGATCACGACGTACATACCCTCAGGATTATTTTGTAAACAACAGATTTACTTCTGTAAGCAAAGATATATGATATATGTTACTGGATTAGGAGTAGGATTTTCTGCAGGCTGGAGACTTTAATTTGAGGTAAGACTCTACGGGTTTGAGCAAGCAACCTTCTTTTTAAGGCTATATTTTATATAGTATACATAAAATCTGACCATTTATTTGTTCTATTTATATGCTAAATAGAACCCACTGAAACTACAGATCTGACGCCAAAAATTGAGTGTGATTTAAAACAAACTGAATTACTTTTGACAAACAATATGATAAAAAATAGCAATTATATATTTGATTAATAAGTATATACGTTGATACAAAACAATAAGGAATACTATGAGACAAGAGAGAGAAACATTAAAAACATATTTTGAAACAGGAGATCGTCCTACAGAATCTCAATTTGCAGAACTTATTGATTCGTATGCGCACTTGAATGAATTGAATTTCGGATTGACAGTTCGACCTTCTGGAGACTTAAAATATGAGTTTTATCATTTTTATGTAGCAAATAACATACAATTCTCTAATGGTGGTCATAGGATTATACAAGCAAATGCTGGGAGTGAACCAGCTGTACTATCTCAATATACTCATGTATTAAGTAGGCAGATTCCTTATAAGCAATTGGAAGTTAAAATACACGGCGCTATAGATTTAGTAAAATATCAACCTAAAATCATTATAGAGCGCTATAAACAAAAAAAGAAATTGACAAGTGGATATGTAAAACCAGCGGGGTTTTATAAAGAAAAAATGGAAGATGCTGCATTCTGGAATAGAAAATCAGAATATGAGGTAACGGCTAGAGATATGACCTTAGATATAGGACCTATTCATTACTTTAAACCAGATACTAGATTCAATAATTTTAAACCTTCAGGAACAAAACGTAGAGATGGATCTTTTATATATTCAAGACATGCTAAACCGTTTGTTCCGATTCAAATAAAATTACAAATTACTATAGACGATGTAGCGTATACTTCTCATCCTATAGATTTAAAAATAGTGTTGGGAAGCGGAGATGTAACCGACGCAATAAATTTTGCTTTTGATTAAGCAATACGTTCATAAATAAAATAACCTTAACTGAGTAGGATGCTTTTATTAGACAGACCTTTGAAAAAATAGTCACACGATTTGTTTAGTATGGGATAGCTTACTTTGGTATGTTACAGTTTACACCAGTATTGAAAATGGAGTTCTTTAGTTAGATACGAGTGTGCCTTTGCGGGTAGCGGTTTACTTCGGTAGATCAACACCTACTTTGGTAGATAACGACTCACTAAATCTTCAGTATATACTTATGTATTCGAGAGATTACACGAGTATGAATACTAAGGTGCTTAGTTTAGACACGAGTTAACCTTTTGTGAGCAGCGATTTACTTCGGTAAATTAAAACTTATATAGGATAACCACGGCTTACTAATCCCTTGTGAGATACATCTGTAAACAACGATGTAATTACCACTGCGAGTGAAGACGTACGTTACTTTTCAAATGATTGTCAGTAGGATTGTCATGTATTGATAGAGACTCTATGTTAAAAGGTGCTTCGGCATCTTATGTGAGACACTATTCTTGAGAGCAACCTTTCAGTTAAGGTTTAATTTATTTTATGACCAACCAGGGACATTTTTTTGGCACAAGATTTTTTAATATAATAAACCCGCTAACCATACTAGCTTACCCGCTAAAAGCTATACACAAAAGTTATTTAATCCTTAATCCCAGGTTGTTTGATTTCATAACCACCTTCATCGGCTTTTGCTTTATCTACCATCGCCTTTACATCACGTAGTAATTGCTTGGCATCATAGATAATACCGTCTTTGATGGTATATTTTACACCTCCTGCTCGTATGACTTCATTATCTTCGGTAAGTTTGATTGCACCAGTACCATAGAGCACTTTTAAGTTTTGAAGCGGATTCTCCTCTACGATCACAAAATCAGCAAGTTTACCTACTTGTACAGACCCTATTTTATCGTCCATACGTAAAGCTTCAGCGCCATTAAGTGTGGCAGATCTAATGACTTCCATAGGGTGAAATCCTGCTTCTCTGAGAAGTTCTAATTCTCGGATATACGCAAATCCATATAATTGAAAGATAAATCCAGAGTCAGATCCTGCGGTCACACGACCGCCTCGGTTTTTATACTCATTGATAAAAGTCATCCATAAGCGGTAATTTTCGCGCCAAGCAACTTCTTCTTCTGTTCCCCAAAAATGCCAGTACGATCCATGAGAGATTTTACTAGGCTGATAAAAACGCCATAAAGAAGGTAATGTATAATCCTCATGCCACTCTGCACGACGGGCTCTCATTAAGTCACGGCTTGCTTCATAGATATTAAAGGTAGGATCTAGTGTGAAATCTAAGGCGAGGAGCTCTTCCATCACAGCATTCCAATGATCAGAATACGGTGCAGCAGCTTGTTTCCAGAGACGTCCTGCTTCTCCAAAACGGTGTTGCTCATTATTATAATTATAATCCAACGGATAATCTTGTACAGTACGATCTGTAAAAAGGGCTTCTGGCAATCCGTACCAATGCTCCATAGACGTAAGGCCTGCTCTAGCAGAGTGTAATACATTCCATCTAGCGACACTCATTTGTGCATGGTGCATAGATGAGGTAAGTCCTAGTTTTTTATTTTCCTCAAGAGCGGCTTGCATAATATGTGGTTCTGCTCCAAAAAATTTAATCCCGTCGGCTCCTTTTTGAGCATTATCACGTACCCACTGTCTTGCTTGTTCTGCTGTTGTGATGGGGGTTTTACTTCCAGAACCAAATCCCGTATGTGCAATAAGTCGCGGTGCAATGATTTCGTTTTTTGCAGACCTACGTTTGAGGTCTAAGGTATACTCAAGTCCTCTTCCAGAAGGTTCTCGTACGGTTGTTACGCCATGTGCCATCCAAAGTTTAAACACATATTCCCAATCGGCGCCTTGTGCTGTGCCTCCTATATGTCCGTGCATATCAATAAAACCGGGTAGGAGATACATCCCATTGGCATCCAGTTCTTTTCCGCCATTTTTAAGTTGTGGGCGTTTTGCATTATCAATAGGAACTCCTGGATAGCCTACAACCTTTATTTCTTTGATGATATTATTTTCTACCACTATATCGACAGGGCCAATAGGCGGTGCGCCGTCTCCGTTAATGAGCGTTACTCCTCGTATGATTAATTGATTAAATGGACCTTGTTGTGTTTGCGCTTTCGCGAAAGCGTATACACTCAAAACAAATGCAAGCGTTAGGAGTAGTTGTTTTTTCATAGGTGATAGTTTACTTTCTATGGAAGATTTTTACTGGTAGTACTAATATAATAATCTAAAACTCTGGGCTATTTTTTCGCCTTCCTCTATATCATTATCATAGCAATAGATGGTTGTCTCGTACACAATCTTTTTTTCTGGATGGTACATGACGACCACAAAAACAGGGGTTTTAGTATCACCATCTAGATCTGCTGCTTTCACATAATAGCCTTGAGCAACGGTTTTTAGTTTTTGAGAAGTTTGTACCTCATACAAGCTTAATTGAGTGGCTATAATTTCTGTGGTTCTGGCAAGGTTAACAAAGTAATCTTTACTCACTTCATCTAGGTAAAAAATCTCAGTATCTACCGCAAGGTCATCATTTTCATAGCCTATAACACGATCTGACTCGGTATCGTATATCTCTATATCTACAGATGTTTCAAATGAAAAATAATACTTTTCTGATGTAAAGGTTTCTTGAGCAAATCCTGCTTGACAGATTGCGAGGAAGAAAATCGTACTGTAAATAATTTTTTTAATCATGAGTAATGGGTATAGTTCGTGTTTTTAATGAAAGCTAATGTTGCTCGCTATTGCCTAAAGATACGTATTGTGATTGAAATGTAATAGTAGTGTTTTCTTGATTTTGAAGATCAGTTATTTACAGATTTTTGGTATAGTATGCTTTCGTACTTCGACTAGGCTCCTTATAAACTTCTACTTCATTACGCTTTCGCGAAAGCGTGTACAACCCCATAATAAGTTAGAAACAAGAAATTGTGATAGGTGTTATTTACCCCAAGGCCCATCGATGAAGATAGGTTCAAACGTATTTCCATCTTTACGGAAGAGTCCTTTCCAACCACCTGCCCAAATGTCTCCATCTTTATCTTGATAGATAGACTGTACGGCATTTGTATCAAGTCCTTCGCCTTCCTGATAATTGGTAAATATTGTGCCGTCATATTTATAAATTCCATAATTCTCGGCTGGAAACCAAACATTTCCGTTGGTGTCTTGGTAGAGACTCCAGACTTCATCCCCAGCTATAACACCGTCTTTTGTGAAATTGGTAAAAGATGTACCATCGTATTTACTTACCCCTTTAAAATGTGTTGCAAACCACATATTTCCTTGACTATCTTCCAGAATATCATTTACCGAGTTGTCTGCAAGACCCTCTTTTTCTGAGAGATTGGTTAGGGACTTTCCATCATATATATAGGCGCCGTCATTAGAGCCAAACCACATATTACCTTTGCTATCCTGCATAATACTATGTATGATTTTTGAACTGGTCACACCTCTTCTATGGTCAGGCTTAGATTCTGGGATTGGAAAATATGTAAATGTAGTCCCATCAAATTTGTTGACTCCTTGCAAGGTAGCTATCCACATACTTCCTTTACTGTCTATCATCATAGTCCATACATCGTGATGTGCTAAGCCGTCTTTTTCTGTATAATTAGTAAATGATGTGCCATCATATTTGGTGATACCTCCAGAGGTGCCAAACCAAACATTCCCTTCTTGATCTTCTATAATTGCTCGTACGGCAGCGCCACCAAAACCTTCTTCAAGGTTAAAATATTCTAAGGATTTTCCGTTGTATCGAGCAACCCCATCACCATTGGTTCCAAACCAAAGATGTCCGTTTTTATCTTGAAAAATCCGTCTCACAAAATCACTTATCCGTGGGGAAGCTAAGGGAAATGAAATATATTCAGGTTCTTGAGAGGTTGATTGCTGTTTCTTTGTGATCGTGTCTTTTGATGTGGTCGTTGCTTTTTGAGCTGCTTTGCTATCTTGACCATTACATGACACCATACACATAAAAAATAGGAATAGGATAGCTCTCATGATAAGCGTTTGATATCCTCTTTTAGTTAGTAATCTGTTCATGTGATATGGTTTTGTGAGTTGAAACGAAAATCTTTAAACCCGCATTATGTAATAGAACTTCGTGATGAGGTTTGAAGAAGCGATAAAATATGACGTTTTCTAAGTTTTAGCATAGCACGGCTATGGTTAAACTTAAAAACGTAATGTAATGGTATATTTTAAAGCATCTTCAAGTTGTAATAGATTTTCTATTGCATAATGCAGGTTAAAGTATGAATTTTCTCAAACTTACTACGAAAGGTTTTATTCTAGCATATTCAATTGTGAAAAATATGTCAAAAAAGTGTGATTGCTATGAGATTCTGAAAATAGATTTTCAACTACGCTTAAGAAAACGTTGTATTGGTAGGGTTTATAAGGATTTTCTGTGTTTACAGATGACTCAGCTACGAGTTACAAACTAACAAGACTATAGGCTTAAAACAGGTTGTTTTGGCTCAACACAAAAAGTTGTGGGGTAGCTAAAAATGAAGGAACTTTGCTTTAAAAGATTCTATGTCCTCAGACGCTCTATTTGCAGCCGCCAATTTATTACTTCCTGAAGTTCTTGTAACTTATTTT
>JBLHOX010000160.1:0-7082 GCA_047623725.1 Dokdonia sp.
CAAAAGTGATTTTTATACACTTTAACCATTCTAATCCTGCACTAGATGAAAAGCATGTAAAACGTCTTGCTTTAGAAAAAGAAGGATATCGCTTTGCTAGACAAGGGGCTGTTTTTAGATTATAAATGGATATATATTTAGATCGCTTTGATTTTTAGATATTATAATTAAATGGGCATTTTTATTGAATATTACGTAAATTTGTAACCATAAAATCCCTTTTTTTTGAAGATGAAACAAGCCACACCATATACTCCCAAAAATAAAGTTCGTATCGTTACTGCAGCCTCTCTTTTTGATGGGCATGATGCAGCCATAAATATCATGCGTCGTATCATACAAAGTACCGGAGTAGAGGTCATTCATTTAGGGCATGATCGTAGTGTTGAAGAAGTGGTCAATACAGCCATTCAAGAAGATGCAAATGCGATTGCATTAACATCCTATCAAGGAGGGCATAATGAGTACTTTAAATATATGTATGATCTCCTTCAAGAAAAAGGAGGGAAACATATCAAAATCTTTGGCGGTGGCGGTGGCGTGATTCTTCCAGAAGAGATTAAAGAACTCATGGACTATGGGATCACTCGTATTTATTCTCCAGATGACGGAAGATCGTTAGGGTTGCAAGGAATGATTAATGACCTTGTACAACAATCTGACTTTCCTATTGGAGATAAACTAAATGGAGAAGTAAACGACTTAGTAAAGAAAGATT
Organism: Dokdonia sp.; assembly: GCA_047623725.1. GTDB lineage: Bacteria > Bacteroidota > Bacteroidia > Flavobacteriales > Flavobacteriaceae > Dokdonia. The sequence continues at coordinate 719 of JBLHOX010000160.1, forward strand.
CGAGAGCGATCGCAAGAGTAATTTCTGCCGCAGAAAATTATCCAGAAGTTGCCGCAGAAACCTTACAAATCATACACGAGAAAAATAAAACATCCTTAACACCAGTATTAGGAATTACAGGAACTGGCGGATCAGGAAAATCATCATTGGTAGACGAACTTGTACGTCGTTTTCTTGTGGATTTTCCAGAAAAAACAATAGGTCTTATTTCTGTAGATCCATCAAAACGTAAGACAGGAGGCGCTTTATTAGGAGATCGTATTCGTATGAATGCTATTAATTCTCCAAGAGTATATATGCGTTCTTTGGCAACACGCCAGAGTAATTTAGCGCTTTCAAAATATGTTGCCGAAGCGATTGAAGTACTTAAAGCAGCAGAATTTGATATTATTATTTTAGAAACTTCAGGTATTGGGCAATCGGATACAGAGATTCTAGAGCATTCTGATACGTCACTTTATGTGATGACACCAGAGTTTGGTGCAGCGACGCAGTTAGAAAAAATTGATATGCTTGATTTTGCAGATCTAGTAGCGATTAATAAATTTGATAAACGTGGTTCTCTAGATGCTTTACGTGATGTCAAAAAACAATATATGCGTAACCATAATCTTTGGGATACGCACCAAGACGATCTTCCTGTATATGGAACGATCGCTTCTCAATTTAATGACCCCGGTATGAATACCCTCTATAAGAAGATTATGGAGAAAGTAAATACCGTAAATGATGCAGATCTTGAATCTACCTTTGAGATTAGTAAAGAGATGAGTGAGAAGATTTTTGTAATTCCACCAGCACGTACACGGTATCTGAGTGAGATTGCAGAAAGTAATCGGGGATATGACGCTTTCGCGAAAGCGCAACAAGAAACAGCACAACGTCTTTACGGGATTTATAAAACCATAGAGAGTATCGTCGGCGCACAACCAGCTCTTGATAAAGCAGGATTAGAGATCAATTTAGAAACAGTAGAGAATCCAACAGAAGAAGACAAGGATTTAGTGAAACTTCTTGTGGCTCAATTTGATCGTGTAAAATTAGATTTAGATCCGTATAACTGGGAAGTTATTACGGGATGGGATGAGAAAGTAAATCGTTATAAAAACCCTGTCTATACGTTTAAAGTAAGAGACAAGGAAATTAAAATAGATACGCATACAGAATCTTTATCACACATACAGATTCCTAAAGTTGCCTTGCCAAAGTACAGTGCTTGGGGAGATATATTACACTGGGTATTGCAAGAAAATGTACCAGGAGAATTCCCATATACAGCAGGATTATATCCTTTTAAACGTACCGGAGAAGATCCTACACGTATGTTTGCTGGAGAAGGAGGACCAGAGCGTACTAACAAACGTTTTCACTATGTGAGTTTAGGGATGCCAGCTAAGCGACTGAGTACCGCTTTTGATAGTGTAACGCTGTATGGAAATGATCCAGGGCATCGCCCAGATATTTATGGAAAAATTGGAAATGCGGGTGTAAGTATTTGTTGTCTTGATGATGCAAAGAAATTATATTCTGGGTTTGATTTAAGCCATCATATGACGTCTGTGAGTATGACCATTAATGGACCTGCTCCTATGTTATTAGGGTTCTTTATGAATGCTGCGATCGATCAGAATTGTGAGAAATATATAAAAGAGCATGGTTTAGAGGCAGAAGTGCAAGCTAAAATTGATGCCATTTATAAAGGAAAAACAAGACCAGAGTATCAAGGAGGTTTACCAGAAGGAAACGACGGACTTGGATTAATGCTTTTGGGTGTTACTGGAGATCAAGTATTACCAGCAGATGTGTATGCTACGATTAAAGCAGATACGCTTGCACAAGTAAGAGGGACCGTGCAAGCAGATATTCTTAAGGAAGATCAAGCACAAAATACCTGTATCTTCTCTACAGAGTTTGCATTGCGACTCATGGGAGATGTACAAGAATATTTTATAGAACAAAAAGTACGTAACTTCTACTCGGTATCTATTTCTGGATATCATATAGCAGAAGCAGGAGCAAACCCTATTACACAGCTCGCATTAACACTGACCAACGGATTTACATATGTAGAGTATTACCTAAGTCGTGGGATGGATATCAACAAGTTTGGACCTAACCTTTCGTTCTTTTTCTCCAATGGAATCGATCCAGAATATGCCGTGATAGGACGTGTTGCCAGAAAGATTTGGGCAAAAGCGATGAAGAATAAGTACAATGCAAACCCTCGTGCGCAAATGCTTAAATACCATATCCAGACATCTGGACGTAGTTTACATGCGCAAGAAATAGATTTTAATGATATCCGTACGACATTACAAGCGTTGTATGCGATTTATGATAATTGTAATTCATTACATACCAATGCATATGATGAGGCGATTACAACGCCTACAGAAGAGAGTGTACGTCGTGCAATGGCCATACAACTGATTATCAATAAAGAATTAGGACTTGCCAAAAATGAAAACCCAATACAGGGATCATTTATCACAGAAGAACTTACAGATCTTGTAGAAGAAGCCGTGCTTTTAGAATTTGACCGTATTACAGAGCGTGGAGGGGTTTTAGGCGCTATGGAAACGATGTATCAACGTAGTAAGATTCAAGAAGAGAGTCTCTATTATGAAACACTTAAACATACAGGAGAATTCCCGATCATAGGTGTAAATACATTCTTAAGTAGTAAAGGAAGTCCTACGGTACGACCAGCTGAAGTGATTAGAGCTACAGAAGAAGAAAAGCAATATCAAATCACGATGCTTGAGCATTTACAAAAAGAGAAAGCAGATAAGATTGATGCTGAGATTTCAAAAATTCAAGAAGCTGCTATCGAAAATGAAAATATTTTTGAGCATCTGATGGAAGCTACAAAAGTATGTTCATTAGGACAGATTACAAACGCTTTATTTGAAGTAGGAGGCCAGTATAGAAGAAATATGTAAGCAGCGAGGATTTTTCTCTAAGCGAAGCACTAGAGAAAGATTGCGAGTCGGGTATCCCAAACTCGTTTTGGGATCCATCGTGAATTTCTAGGCTCATTTTTATATTTAGTGAGTCGGGTATCCCAAACTCGTTTTGGGATCGACTGCTATTTATAATGTTTATCCTTAAATGTTTAGTGAATTTGGTATCTCAAAGGTGTTTTGGGATCATATTATGAACCCTCTGATTCATTAATATTTAAGTATTTTTTTATAATAGCTTTTAGGGTGTCAAAATCTATAGGCTTTCCTAAAAACTCATCGAGACTGTTTTCTGTTGTAAGCATATCATCATCGTGATTTGCTTTTGCAGCTGTTACGGCAATGATGGGTGGTGCCTGTGTTGTGTATTTTTTTAAAGATTTAATAAGTTTTGCGGCTTCAATACCTCCCATAATGGGCATGTTAATATCCATGAGTATTAAGTCGTAGGTATTTTGTTTAAATAATGCGACACCTTCCTTACCATTGGTAGCAATGTCACAGGTGATATGAAGTTTTGAGAGTAAACGTTCAATCACTTTTTGGTTGATTTTATTATCCTCTACAACCAGTACATGGGTGTTTTCAGGATTGTTTGATAAGGCTATTTTAATTTTTTTAGAGACATCTTTTCTAACCTTTTGTCCCGCTTTTTTAAGTGAGACATCAAAATAGAAAACAGTGCCTTTTCCTAACGTACTACTTACTTCTAGTCTACTATTCATTAATTTCAGTAAATCATTAGAAAGTGACATACCTAAACCGGCACCATCAAATTTCCGTGTTTTTGAATTATCACCTTGCTCAAAAGATTCCAATAATTTATCAAAGTCATCTTCATCCATACCAATTCCTGTATCTTCTATACTAAAACGAAGATGTTGCAAGTCGGTTGAAGATTCATGCTCATGGATCGTAATGGTGATGTTCCCTTGTTGCGTGAACTTAATGGCGTTTTTCATCAAGTGAATAAGTACTTGTTGTAAGCGAAGGGAATCTACGAAGACGTTATAGGAAGTGTCACTATGATTGTGATATTTAAATCCTAATTTTTTTTCTTTAGCCTGGTATTCAAAAATACGCATCAATTGCGCGATATCTCTTTCTAGATTTACAGGCTTCTCTTGTATTTCTAAATTTCCAGTTTCTAATTTGGAGTGATCTAATACCATGGTTATCAAATCAGATAACTGATGTACAGAGCGATCTACTATAGAGATATACTCTTCTTGTTTTTTTGGAGATTCATCAGATGATTTTAAAAGGTGCAACATCCCTTGAATACCGTTTAAAGGCGTACGCATCTCATGACTCATTTTAGATAGAAACTGCGTTTTATAATGGGCATTGTCTGTTGCTTTTTTTGCAGCGATTTCTAATTCTTGTATGTTTTGAATAAGCGTTTCTTTCAGTTTTTGATAACTTGAAAAAAGAGAGTTTATTTCTAGAATAGTGTTGTCTGAGTATATTTCTTGCGTGTCTTCAAAATCACTTTCTATAAATTGAGCAATATTATCATTGAACGCCTGAACTCCTTTTGTGAGATTTTTAGATAGATAAAAAACGAGAAGCACAAGAACAAAAGCGATTAGAATACTGATGATGGAAGTGGCTGTTATCTGGTTTACTTTTTTAGATTCTATTTTTTTGCTTGTAGCGATGCTTATATCAGAAAGTTCTTTTTGTATAATACCATGTAACTCTTTAATATTTTTATGCAATCCAGTTTCTGAATAATTTCCTATTTCATTATTTAAGTTTACTAAACTGCGTACATCTTGAATATAGCCTCTAAGAAGGATTCGGGTGCTATCTCTTAGGCTTCTATCGATCAATAATTCGTTTGAGAGGTTTTCAAATTCCTGAATATATTCAGGTTCCCCTCGTATTAAATAGTCCTTTTCTAGGGTACGTAGTTGTAAGATCGTTGCTTTATCGATATCGTCACTTTCGGTTAATATCTGTGCTTTTTCTTGCATTTTACCTTCTATACCAAAATCTTTGTAGCCTCTTCGCTCCATTTTCGCGACAAGCGTAATAACTTCTCTACGCAAGCTTTTATAATGATTTTTGACTTCTTGTATATCAATAGGAATACGAATGTCTAATGCATCTTGTTCTATGATTTCTAATTGATCAGGGATGGAGCGTAGGTTAGAAAGGTAGATGTATAAAGAGCTGGCTTCAGATTTGTTATAAAATGCTGCATCTCTATATCCTGTGTAAAAGAAGGTGTTATAGTTATCTATATTAGAATTAAACTGTTTGGATACATCAAGAATAGCAAAAGAGAGATTTTCAGAAACGGTATCATTTCTATGTATATAAAAATAGGATGCAACCCAAACAATTAAGGAGGCTAGAAATGCCAAAAAAGAAAGAATAGCTTTAGATCTAAAGGAACTAAGACGTAGTTTTTCAATAAATTGATTGTAGGACATAGCAACATAATTTGCGTTAAAATACAGAAAAAAGGGGAGTGTGTCATTTTTAGAAAAGAAGAAACTATTTTGATAATCAATAAGTGCCTTGTATAGCGCCTTAGATTTGTTATTTTTGCAAACTCTTACATACGTTATGATAAAGTACTTATATACCTTTTTATTATTTATTAGTTTTTCTACGTGTTACGCACAAAGTAGTGACACTACTCTTTTAACAATAAACGGACAAGATATCTCTGTAGAAGAATTCAAAGCCGTGTACCTTAAGAATATTGGGTTAGTTCAAGATGATACTCAAAAAGATCCTAGAACTTATTTAGAACTTTTTAAAGAATATAAATTAAAAGTACAAGATGCCTATACACAAGGATTAGATAAGAACCCAGCATATATAAAAGAGCTAAAAGGTTACCGAGAACAGCTTATTAAAAATTATCTAACAGATGTAGATGTTACAGAATCTTTGGTAAAAGAGGCTTATGACCGTACGGAGACAGAAGTGAAAGCACGTCATATTCTTGTAAAAAAGGCACCAGGAGCTTCCCCTGAAGATACTTTAAAAGCATATACTAAAATTATAGAAGCACGTAAGCGTATACTAGCAGGGGAGAACTTTACGGCAATAGCAAAACAGTATAGTGAAGATCCTTCTGCAAAATCTAATGGAGGGGAACTAGGTTGGTTTAAAGCATTTAAAATGGTATATCCATTTGAAACAGCTGCTTTTACTACAGATATAGGAAAAGTTTCTAAACCATTTAAGACCCAATTTGGGTATCATATTGTGCAAACTACAGATAGACGCGCTGCACGAGGAGGTATTCAAGTAGCTCATATTATGCTTGCGCTAAAACAAAAAGACACGTCATTACAGTCTGAGAAACGTATTAAAGAGATCTATGCATTGTTAGAACAAGGCGAATCTTTTGAAAAACTAGCACAGACGCATAGTGATGA
>JBLHOX010000161.1:0-7073 GCA_047623725.1 Dokdonia sp.
TACCTATGATTTACCTCAGTAAATATTTGGAATGGGATCTTACAGGAATCTGGCTCGCTTTTGTCGTCTGGATGTTTTTTCGCGCAAGCGCACTTTGTATCAAATATTATAAGACCTATTATAAACTCGCTAAAAACACTTAAAACACTTTTAGTTTTCTATGTTTTTTATATCTGCTATCATAGGTTTTCCTAGATATACGACTTTACTCCCTTCAAAGGATGTTAATTCAATTTCCTCCATAAAAGAACTCAGGATATCAATAGAGTCATCTTTTTCTTTGATAAAAAGTGGAATCATTTCCTTTTCTTTCAATATAAGATCTGTCACCGCTTTATACTCTTCTTGTGAGTTAACAGAGACCTCTTGAATCGTTGGGTATTTTCTAGCAACCTCTGTTAAGTTTATAAAATCATCTGTGGTCGAAAAGAGTCCTTCTTTAGGAATACTAGTAGGGTCGTCCATCTCTCGTTTAGAAATCAATCTGAAAGAACCATTTTCTCCAAATTGTTTTTTAAATCGGCTCATGGCATAATTATTAATCTCACTACTTCCTGTAAGTGCCATGAGATACCCTACGTGATTAAGCTCTATATTATCTGTGATGTCATCTGAGTATATATTGGCTTCAATAGCCTCTAAACCTAGCTCTTTTGCCATCCGTACATTGTTCCCGTTACTATCCAAAAGCACCACATGTCTATCATTACGTTGTAAATACCTCGCGATTAATCTAGATACTTCAGAAGCGCCTACAATGAGTATTCCGTCAGATTTTTTAAGAAAAACACCTATGATCTTAGCAAAAACACGCGCTGTAGTAGCGTTTAATAATACAGTTCCTAACACGATCATAAAAACAAGCGGAGTAATATACTCAGCGCCTGGCTCTCCTTTTAATAATAGTTTTGATCCAAATAGCGAGGCAATCCCCGCCGCAACAATACCTCTTGGCCCTACCCAACTTATAAAAATACGTTCATTCATTTTGAGATCAGATCCCTGTGTACTCAAAAACACTCCTATAGGCCGTATTACAAATACAACAATAGCAAATAAAACGGCTGTCTCCCATCTATATAATAATTGTAAATCTTCTATATTAATATTTGCAGAAAGAAGGATAAATAAAATAGAGATCAATAATACACTTAATGACTCTTTAAAATACAGGAGTTCTTTAAGGTTAGGAAGATTAATATTACCTAATACCATTCCCATTACAACAACAGCGAGTAATCCAGATTCGTGTGCAAAGGCATCAGACATCACAAAAACACCGAGTACTGCAGATAGTGTAAAGACATTTAAAAGGTAGTGAGGTATTAGGTTCTTCTTTGTAGAAAACGCAAGTGCATGCGCAAAAGAAAACCCAAATGTACTTCCAAAAAGCACAATTTTACCAAACTCTTTAAGTGCGGTAATCGTAAACTCTCCACCTTCTCCTGCAACAATAAATTCATATACCAATACTGCGACCAATGCTCCAATAGGATCGATTAATATTCCTTCCCATTTTAATACAGAAGACACATCTTTTTTAAGCGGCACATTACGCAAGATGGGAGAAATCACGGTAGGCCCTGTCACTATAATAAGTCCAGAAAACAAGAAAGAAATCTTAAGGCTTAAGCCAAATATAAAATAAGCGGCTACTCCTCCACCTATAAAAGTCACAAGGCTTCCTAGGGTAATTAATTTTGTAATTACAGGTCCTATATTTTTAATCTCCGATCGCTTAAGCGTAAGCCCTCCTTCAAAAAGAATAATACTTATGGCAAGAGAGACAAAATAATACAGACTCTCTCCTGGGAAAAAACCTTCTACACCATTCCAGATAGGCTCTATCCACTTAGTGCCATCATCAGATAGCAATGTAGAAAAAGGCCCTACAAAAAGACCTATCAAAATAAGAGGGAGTATTGCTGGTAGTTTTAATCGCCAAGCGACCCACTGCGCAATAATTCCCAGAATAATGATTCCTGCTAATTCTAACATACATTCTTAATTTAAACTTTAAAGCTACTTCACAAGTAAGGAATATACAATTCTTTGTTAAAAAGGCATTGAGAAATCTTTGTTAAAATCCCTTTTTCATTATTTTGCATAGATTTTAGATATGAACTTATCTTGACTTTTTGTTTTTAACCGAAAATGAGCTAAAATTTGTTCAGATGAGTTCTAAGAGAAGGATGTGGTTTTATACGCTTTCGCGAAAGCGCACACATTCCCAACACAACTTTTATTTCTTATCTTCAAAAATATACGAGTAACTCTTATGAAAATATATCCCATTGAAGCAGGTAATTTCAAACTAGATGGCGGTGCTATGTTTGGTGTCGTTCCTAAAAGTTTATGGACACGCACCAATCCGGCAGATGCTCATAATATGATTGATATCGCCGCGCGTTGTATGCTTATAGAAGATGGAGATCGACTTATCCTTATAGATACAGGAATGGGAGAAAAACAAACGGAGAAGTTTTATAGTTATTACCATTTATGGGGTGATTATACCATAGACACATCACTAGCAAAACATGGGTTTCATAGAGATGATATTACAGATGTTTTTATGACACATCTTCATTTTGATCATTGTGGGGGTTCTGTACAATGGAATAAAGATAGAACCGGATATGAACCTGCTTTTAAAAATGCTACTTTCTGGAGTAATGAAGATCATTGGAAATGGGCAACGCAACCCAACAAAAGAGAAAAAGCCTCCTTCTTAAAAGAAAACATCCTTCCTATGGAAGAGAGCGGACAATTAAAATTTATCACAAGAGAAGGAACTTCTTTTCAAGAGTCTTCAGAACTAGGGTTTGGCCTCTTTTTTGCAGATGGTCACACAGACAAACAGATGATTCCTCATATTACCTATCAAGATAAAACCATTGTGTTTATGGCAGACTTACTTCCTACCGCTGGACATTTGCCTTTGCCTTTTGTTATGGGATATGATACACGCCCTTTACTAACACTTGATGAAAAAGAACTTTTTTTAAATACCGCTGCAGATAAAGGATATTATCTTTGGTTAGAACATGACGCTCACAATCCCATTATTACTGTACAACACACAGAAAAAGGAGTGCGGCTTAAAGATACTTTTGCTCTAGATGAAATTATTTAAATTTATAACTCTTTAAAATGCACCCTATTTTTAAAAAAATCTCCCTGGTTATTATCAGTATTGCTTTTGTAGTAGGATGTGATACGCCTGCGCCTCTTGTTACCGTTGTACAAGCAAATGTAGATAGTAATCCTTTAAAAGTTTCGCCTCTTACAGAAGCTCAAGAAAAGTCTTGGGGAACAAAAGATTTAATAAAAGATACCATCCCAGGGATGAGTGTCGAAAAAACATATACAGAAATCCTGCCTGAAAAATCAGGAACACAAACGATTGTTGCTGTTATAGATAGCGGTATAGATATCAATCATGAAGATCTAAAAAATGTCATCTGGACAAACCCTAAAGAAATTGCAGGTAACGGAAAAGACGATGATAATAATGGATATGTAGATGACATTCACGGTTGGAACTTCTTAGGTGATATAGAAACAGAACAACTTGAACTTGCTAGAATCATAGACCGCTACGATACTGTATTTAAAGGGAAGACTGTTGCCCAAATTCCATCTAATAGGAAGAAGATTTTTAACACGTATCAAAAAGCAAGAACTGAACGTAACAGGAAATATGGAGAATTACAGGCCTTTAAGCAAGACCGTACTCAGATCCTTAAACAAGTAAAAGCATCACATAATATTGTTTCAAAAAAAATAGGTAAAGAAACCTATACACTCAAAGAATTAAAAGCCATACAGAACCCTAGTGAAGAAATGCAAAATCATATGGCATTTCTATCACAGATGTTTCAATATGAAGATACCATTCCTACATTTATAAAAAATATAGAAGGTGATCTGGCACAGATTGAGGATCAATTAAAAAACTACGGTCTACAAGGTAATTATAGAAAAGTACTAGGAGACAATCCCTACGATATTACAGATACATCGTATGGTAATAATAATGTAATTGGTCCTGATCCCGAAGGTGCATCACACGGCACTCACGTAGGCGGTATTATTGCGGCACAACGCGATAATGGTATTGGTCTGAATGGAGTGGCAAATAGTACTATTAAACTTATGGTATTACGTGCTGTGCCAAGTGGAGATGAATACGATAAAGACATTGCACTTGCCATTCGTTATGCTGTAGATAACGGAGCAAAAGTGATCAATACTTCTTTTGGAAAATACTATGCACAAAATCCAGAATGGGTATATGACGCTATTCAATATGCGGCTAAAAATGATGTGCTTATTGTAAATGCAGCAGGTAATGAAGCTCTCAATCTGGATGATCCTTCTAACAGAGTATACCCTAATGATCAATTAGACAATACTTCAGAAATGAGTGATACCTTTTTAACAATAGGTGCTTTAGATGACACCTATGGCGGTGAGATCGTTGCCTCTTTTTCTAACTATGGGAAATCAAATGTAGATATATTTGCTCCGGGAGAGCATATATGGTCTACTACACCAAATAATAATTATGAATTTAAAGGAGGTACTTCTATGGCCGCTCCTAATGTAGCGGGTATAGCAGCCATGCTACGTAGTTATTATCCTAAGATTAAAGCAAAAAGGATAAAACAAATTATTATGTCTAGTGGGTTACCTATTACAAATGCTGTTATTATAGGTGGTGATCCATCAAAGCGAGCAAAATTTAACGAGCTCTCTAAGTCTGGTAAAATAGCAAATATGTATAATGCCTTTAAATTGGCAGAATTAAATAAATAATTATTGATGATGAAATCTATTCTAAAATGTATTCTTTTTGTAGCTGTATGCGCTTTTTCTATAGGAAATACTGCTGCTCAAAACACGTCGTATTGGCAACAACATGTTGACTACAACATGGAAATTGACATGAATGTAAACAACTATCAGTATGATGGTAAACAAGAGTTAACCTACACAAACAACTCTCCAGATACATTAACGCACGTTTTTTATCATCTATATTTTAATGCCTTTCAGCCTGGTAGTGAGATGGATGTACGATCCCGTACTATTGCAGATTCAGACCGTCGTGTAGGTGATAGAATAAGTAAACTAACTCCTGATGAAATAGGATTTATGAAGGTGAATAGCCTTAAACAAGATGGTAAAAACCTATCCTATGCCGTTGCAGGTACAGTACTAGAAGTCACATTAGCAACGCCAATCCTTCCTGGTCAGAAAACAACATTCAATATGGATTTTACGGGTCAAGTACCTGTTCAAATACGTCGTAGTGGCCGTAACAATAAAGAAGGTGTTGCTTTATCTATGACTCAATGGTATCCTAAACTAGCCGAATATGATTTTGAAGGATGGCATGCAGATCCCTACATTGCACGTGAATTTCATAGCGTATGGGGAGATTTTGATGTGAAAATTACCATAGATGCAGATTTCACATTAGGTGGAACAGGATATGTTCAAAATGGAAATGAAGTGGGACATGGGTATCAAGATAAAGATGCCTCAGCAACACCAAAGACAAAAAGGGGAAAATATACATGGCATTTTGTAGCACCAAACGTACACGATTTTACGTGGGCTGCAGATCCAAATTATCATCACGATACGATCATTGCAGAAAATGGTGTGGAGTTACATTTCCTATATAAAAATAATCCTGAAATCATAGAGAACTGGAAAAATCTACAATCTAAAACAGCTGCTATTCTCTCGTATCTTAATAAACATGTTGGTACATACCCATACAAACAATACTCTGTAATACAAGGAGGTGATGGAGGTATGGAGTATGCTATGTGTACATTAATTACTGGAGAGCGTAGCTTTGGAAGCCTTGTAGGGGTTACAGCTCATGAGTTTGCTCACACATGGTTTCAATTCTTACTGGCAAGTAATGAAGCAAAACATGAGTGGATGGACGAAGGGTTTACCTCATACATCTCTGCAAAAGCAATGAACGAAGTAATGCAACAAAACAAAGAAAATCCTGCTGCTGGATCCTACAGAGGTTATTATAGACTTGTAGAAAGCGGTAATGAACAACCACAAACAACACATGCAGATCGTTATAACAGAAACGGTGCTTATGGAGCAGCAGCATATAGCAAAGGCGCTGTTTTTCTTGCGCAATTAGGCTATATTATCGGAGAAGAAAATCTTGCAAAAACCTTAAAAAGATATTTTAATGATTTTGCCTTTAAACATCCAACACCTAATGACATTAAACGTACCGCAGAGAAAGTATCAGGCATCCAACTTGACTGGTATCTTATGGATTGGACACAAACCACAAATACAATAGATTACGCTATTACAGAGGTTATCGCAGATGGTAATAAAACTAAAATTACGCTTTCGCGAAAAGGACTCATGCCTATGCCTATAGACTTACAGATAACAACTAATAAAGGAGCATCTATGTATTATGTCCCTTTACGTATGATGCGTAAAGAAAAACCAAATACAACAAATTACACGCAATTAGAAGACTGGCCTTGGACACATCCTACATACACGTTTACTGTAGATGTTCCTATGTCAAAAATAAAATCAATGACCATTGACCCTAGTACATTAATGGCAGATATATATCGTGAAGACAACGAGTGGAAGAATTAATACCAAATAAATTGTAAAATCTTGCTTATAGTTTTTGAGTTGTTTTTTGCTTAGATGATGAGAAAAATCTAATCATAGCCTTAGTTACGGTTCTATTTTTTAAGAAACATAAGTAAAAAAGAAGCGAAAAATATGCGCTGTTTTGAAGTTCATTTGGTATAATACTCTTTCTTCTTTTTACAAAACAAAAGAGGCTGTCTAAAAAGGCAGTCTCTTTTTTATGGATTATTTTTTTTTAATTTCGTATCTTCATGATATGAAAGCTATTCCTGTATGGAAAACCAATAATCAGTCTCAGTTAAGTCTTCTGCCTCCGAGTTATGATGATTTTGTTCCAGAGAATCATCCTGTACGTATTGTCGATGCCATCATCAATCAGATTGACATAAGTTCCATTGAGAGAACCT
>JBLHOX010000162.1:0-7064 GCA_047623725.1 Dokdonia sp.
TACGTACGCCAAAACTAGCTAACATTTCTTTTCCTTGATACTCGTGTAGATTCATAATACCTTTTTATGTGATGCTTTATTTGTGTTGTGCAAAAGTAACAAAAGCGCTACGGGAGCACAATAGTTTTTAGATTAAAATTAAATGTTATGTATAAGTATTTAAAGATAAGACACTGATTATACGATTTCAGCACTTAAACCCGCCTGTAAAAGCTTAGAACATCTAGGTTCAAGGTCGTCATAATCTCCTGTTTTTACGGTACATTTTCCTTTGTAGTGTACGATAAGAGAACATTGATGTGCTTGTTCTTCTGTATGATCACAAGCACCAATAAGGCAATTGATCACATGGTCAAATGTATTCACTTCATCATTATATAAAACGATTTCATGTTGTTGTTGTTCTTCTGTGAGGACTTCGAGGTCTTCTTGATATTTTTCTTTTGTACTCATGTGAGCATACTTTTTGAATAGAAATTTACAAAATTTATAGCTTACTAATTAAAATAGCAGCGTATTAAACATAAAATTTAAGAGGCTCTTTTTTCAAATTTACAAGCGACCCAATTATTACGCTCATAATTACCAACGAAGTAAAGTCCGTTTTCATTACATTTTTCTGTAATTAATGAGATGTCTTCTGTATAAAAACCACTTAGTAATAAAACTCCGTCTGAAGAAAGACAGTTGGCATACGTTGGGATATCTTGTAATAATATGTTCCTGTTAATGTTTGCGATAACAAGGTCATACGATCTGTCTTTAAGTAAAGAAGCATTTCCTTCATACACAGAAATATGATTGCAATTATTTCTTTCTGTGTTTTCTATAGAGTTGAGGTAACACCAGTTGTCTATATCAATAGCATCTAGAGGTTGTGCGCCTTTCATTTCAGCAAGAATCGCAAGGACTCCCGTGCCACATCCCATATCTAATGTTTTCTTATTTGTAACATCTAGTTTTAGGATATGTTTTATCATCATATGTGTGGTCTCATGATGACCAGTCCCAAATGACATTTTTGGTTCGATGATAATATCAAATTCTACATTTGTTTTATCATGAAAGGGTGCGCGTACTGCACAACGACCATCCACTTCAATAGGATCAAAGTTTTTTTCCCATTCTTCATTCCAGTTTACGTATTCTATTTCTTCGGCAGTATATGAAATCTCAAACTCATCAGAATCTAGAATTTGAATATCATTGAGCAAGCTATCAAAATGAATAGGAGCATTGTTAGGAAATGCCTCTTCTTTTTGGATATATGCAATGACTCCAGTTTCTGTTTCTGTAAAACTTTCAAAACCAGCATAGCCTAATTCTGCTATTAAAATTTCTGTAGCAGGGGCCGTTGGTTGTACAATGAAGGTGTATCCTAAATATATGGGTGTCATTCTTTAATTTCTTTGCAGTTATATGACGCTTTTGGATCAATTTTTAATAGTATTTCTCCATTTTCGTCTGGCAAAAGTACAGTTTCATTTTCAATTAGAATTTCATTTTTTGCAGTAAAATTTACAGAGACACTATCTGTGAATTTTTGATTTTTGATTTTTAGTTTATAAGGCGCATCAAGTGTGAATTTCCAACGACTAAAATTTTGATTTTCAATAAGTGTATACAACTCGGGTTGAAGCATGTCATAACTCATTTTAACAGCACGTCCTGTATGTAAACTACCCGCGCCATACATACCTTTAAAAGGTGCATTTGCCTTTATATGATCTATGTTTGTAGCCGTTAACTTTATCATGCTATTTATTTCGTCTACAGAGAGACAAGGATTTATAGAAAACATAAGCCCAATGGTTCCTGTAACGAGAGGTGCCGCGGGCGATGTTTTTTCTACTTGATTATATAGAATATCTCCTGTTTCCAAATACTTATTATATCTAAAAATAAAATTCCCAGGCGCTAGAATATCTACGTACGGATCTAAGTTGTTTGTAGATGCTTGGTAAATAAATTGTTTTCCTTCAATGTCATTTCCTCTAAAGCCTACGGCACGCCCTACATAATATTTTAACCCTATGGCATAGGTGTTTCCTTTCTTGTTAGTATGCAACGTTTCTGAGGGATCATCAAATCTGTGTTGAACACTTCCTACAGAAATCACATGCTCATAAGCACCCGGATATCTTGGAATTTTTCCTTTTGTTGTTTGAAAAGATGGATTATGTGGTACAGCAACAATTACCGTCCCATGATCTCTCATTTCATTAATAGTTTCTTGAGCTGTTTCATAATATCGAGCACCACCCCAGCTACAATTAATTACTTTTGCCCCAGCTTTTGATAATTCCAGTAATTGATTTAAAAATTTAAAATCCCCATAAGTAGTTGTATAGATACTACAGTTGTAACAAATACCAGTGATTCCGTGCCCATTGTCTCCTTGACCAACGGCAGTTGCAGCGACGGCAAATCCATGACCATTAGAATGAGAGCTTTTTTTTATGACCGTGGTTCTTCCTACAAACTCAGGGTCTTCAGGGTCTATATATCCATCAGAAATACCCACAATAATATCTTTACTTCCTGTCGTATAATACCAAGCTTCTGGAACGCCTAAAAAATCATAATAATCTAGGTTTGCTTGTATTCCTTGGTTACGACCTATCGTACTTGTTGTTCCATAATCATTAGGTTCATATATCTTAAGGTTTTCTGGGAGTAGGCTTTCGCCAAATTCAAAAATGTCTGAAACTTCTTTTAATAATGCTTTTTGAAAATTGGGACTATCGGCAATGACAAAATACGTACGCTTTAATTTATCTCGTTCAGCATATTTAAATCCTTTTCTGAATGTTTTGACACGATGTTTTTTAAAGAGTAATTTTAGTTTTTGATGATCTCCTGTATAAGAAACCACAGAATCTTTGGTTGTTACAGGAATATCCATTTGCTCATCAATAGATCGTATATAAAAACGATCTTCTTGTGCCCAAGTAGTAGCCATTCCTAGTGTTCCAAAAAGGATATAGAGATACAATTTTTTCAAGAGCTTATCCTTTTGTAGATTCTTGTATACGCGTGATTTGTAACTGAAGGTCGTTATATTGCTCTTGCAATTTTTCGACTTGATGGTCTTTTTCTATAAGGTGTAAGGTGAGTTCTTCTATTTTTTTGAGTAGAAGTGCATTCATTTGACCTAGTTCGATTCCGTTTTGCTGAACTTCTTCGGTGGTAGGAACCTCTGGTAAGTGACCGTAGGTGTTGATGTATTTTTCTATTTCGCGTAAGCGTGTTAAATCATAACCATCTTCAAAGACATAATCTGCCCATTCTTTAAGATCTACTTTTACAGATTTTGCATGAATTTGTCCATTGACTTCTAGCTTGTCTGTTGGATTTTTTTTACCAATACCCACATTACCGCTTGGTGTAATAAAAACATTGCTGGTGTTGTCTTGGTTCTTAAGAAGTGTGACAGAACCGTCTGTGTTTGTGAAGACTTGTTGTGCCTGACAGGAGAAGCAAAATCCAGATAATACTAAAAGGATTATATAAGAAACTTTCATAGTATGTTGTTATACTCGTAAGGTATAAAAATACTATGAAAGTTAGTGTGATACCATTTATCAACTAACTTTACCGTAATAAAACGCCCTTTTTTCCTTTCTATTTCAAAATAAAAAGAGATCGTAGCTAATACTATGTTCTATTTTTCTTTCTCATAACAAAGAAAAAAAACATCATTTTCTTTTTCAGTAAATTTAATTGATAACTAGTATAAAATATAGAACGCTATTTTTTAAAAAGCGTTCACGATATCAAAAAAGTCGTCTGCTTTAAGAGCGGCACCTCCAATAAGGCCACCATCTACATCTGGTTTTGAAAAGATCTCTTTAGCATTGCCGGGCTTTACAGAACCTCCGTATAAAATAGATACTTGGTCTGCGATAGTAGCATCATAAGAATTGCTTACGGTTTTACGTATAAAAGCGTGCATTTCTTGTGCTTGCTCAGGAGAAGCTGTTTCTCCAGTACCTATAGCCCATACAGGTTCATAGGCAAGAACAATATGTGACCATTGTGCTGCAGTAAGATGAAAAATGGCATTTTTAAGTTGGCTTTCTACCACGTCAAAATGCTTTTCGTTTTTACGATCTTCTAACTCTTCTCCGAAGCAAAAGATCACTGTTAGACCATGTGCTATTGCAGTGTTTACTTTTTGTGTAAGTAGTTCATCACTTTCGTAAAAATAAGCTCTACGCTCACTATGTCCTAAAATCACAGTATCAATACCAACACTCTTAATCATACTAGCAGATATCTCACCAGTAAAGGCACCACTTTCTGCCTGATGCATATTTTGAGCGGCTACTTGGATAGGACTATCCTGTAGCATCGTTACGGCTGCCTGTAAGTTAATGTATGTAGGAGCAACGATCACTAGTGCATCTCCTGTATTTTTCTTGTCTTTAAGCGTAGCCAATAAAGCTTGCGTTTCAGAAAGGTTATTATTCATTTTCCAGTTTCCAGCGACAATATGTTTTCTAGACATGTATGGTATATTTTTTTTAATGAATCACAAAAATATCAATAAGATTGATACTCTGCTTATAAAATCCCATAAGAACGTTATAATTGTGAATGTTTCAATAGGATAAACGTACACCTAGTGATATGTGAAAAAAATAGTGCTTTTGCTTATTTCATTGAATAAAGTGCAATGGTTGTAGTAATACTCACTTTATGACAAACGTATTTTTGGATCTAACCATCCATAAATAAGGTCAACAAAGATGTTTATAAAGACAAATAATGTGGCTATGACGAGTACGGCACCCATAATAATAGGAAGGTCTAATGTATTAAGAGCGTCTACAATTTCTTTTCCTAGTCCATTCCATCCAAAAATGTACTCTACAAATACGGCACCAGCTAGCATAGAAGCAAACCATCCAGATATTGCTGTGACTACGGGATTTAGCGCGTTTTTTAATGCGTGCTTTTTTATGATTTGATAATTACTTAACCCTTTTGCTTTTGCGGTACGAATGTACTCTTGGTTGTATACTTCTAATAACGAATTACGCATCAATTGTATCACCACAGCAAGTGGTCGTATCCCTAAAACTAGCGCAGGAAGTATCAGGTTTTTCCATTGGATAGTGATCTTTTCTCCAAAATCATCCATGGCATAGAGGCTCCCCGTCATATTCAAGTTTGTATATTCATGTAGCACAAAACCAAAGAACCAAGCAAATAGGATCGCACTAAAAAAGCTAGGAACACTCATCCCTAAAGTACTTATGATTTGTATGCTTTTGTCTACCCAAGTATCTTTCATTTGGGCAGATATGATTCCAAAGAAAATACCTAGAATGATCGCAATGGTGATGGCACTTATGGCTAGAACAAAGGTGTTTGGTAGTGTTTCTCCAATAACGTCTGTAACACGTTTTCCCGTCTTTTGAAAACTCTCTCTTAAATAAGGGGTTTTTATGACCACCGTTGTTTTAGCTATGGTAACTAAAGAAGCGGCATTGTATTTTCCAGGAGTTAAATGGGTGTAATTAGTGGGTTCACTTGCGTGAAAAGATATAGGAGATAGGTCGTTAAGGTAATATAGATATTGTTTATAAAGAGGTTTGTCAAATCCATATTTTGCGCGTACAATCGCCAATTGTTCTGGGTCTTCATTTTGATCAAGCATCATACGAGCGGGATCTCCAGGGAGCACATTAAATAAAAAGAATATCACCGTAACCACTCCGATGAGTGTCCCTACAGCATATCCTAATTTTTTTATAATGTATGAAATCATTGTTGGTCTTGGATCGATGCGACTCTTCTAGCTTCGGCTTCTTCTAGTGTAAGGCGGGTATATTCAAAACCGTCTCCAAAAAGATCTTTTGCATACGCTTCTATAGTACGATCAAAACCTGCTTCTTCTCGACGCTTGTTGACTTCTTCAGGGTTCTCTATAGGCCATACAAAAGGTTCTCCATTATTGTAGGTCATTCCTTGTGTACCATAAATTTGAGGCTTTCCTTCTCCCATAAGATATCGGTCTTCCATCATAGCAACAAGCCTAAAAGGGAGTTCACCTTCCTTTCCAGCCTTTTTCATAAGATCAAGATATTCTGGAATTTTATTAGAATGTTGAATCACATACCAAGCAGATGTATTGGTAGGTACACCAACCATAGATTTGCCAGGATATCCCCTTGACTTTAAAATAGATTCTATTTTTCTTAAATTACTGGTGTCTAGTGCTATTTGACGTTCCCATATATTTCCTGAGTAATCTTCTACCCCAAGTCCCATAGATTCTCCTAGGGCTTTACGTTCGGGACCTTCGGGAACTTGCATAAGTCTGCGATACTTTTGATCCAAAACAGCAATACTATCTAATTGGAATTTTAAACTAAAATCTAAAAGAGGTTGTGCCGTTGGGAGTGAATTTAAAACAAGGTCTTCAGCATCATTATAATGTAGTTTTTGAAGAATGGTTCCTTTATTCATGCTTACAATACCTGGGCTTGCACGTACAATAGTTTTTAGAGTCGTCTCATCAGTGTAATAAAACTCAAAGGGTAACTTATAATCTCTCACAAATTTTTCATGCACATTGGGACTTGAAGAGGTAAGACCAATAACGGTGTATCCTTTGCGTATAGCTTCTTCTGTGATTTTTTTTATGTGATAATAGCCTTCTCGTTCTGTTTTGTCAATATTATAGGCTACAATCGCAATGAGGTTTTCTTTTTCAAGAAATGTAGTTGTAAAGTTATCATCTCCTTTTTCTATGGTAAAATCATGTACAGGAGGAATATATCCTTCTTGTACTTCCTCAGTTTCATAGCTTATAAACTCACCTTCAACTTGAGGATATCCACCAGTAGTAGTGATTATTTTTTCTTCTCCGTTGATATTAAATTTCCAATGATAATCAAAAACAGCTTCTGGCGCTCCTTCTGGAATGGCCATGTTTTCTGCAATATTAGACCCTTCTTTATACGCTCTAAAATCCAACCACGGTAAATGCATCAGCACATAATATCCAAAACACATACAGATAGCAAAGGATAAGAATATGATACTATTTTGTA
>JBLHOX010000163.1:0-7049 GCA_047623725.1 Dokdonia sp.
ATCTACAGGATTCTTCGTCTGTAAAATGTATCGCAAATGAAAATATATTCATAACCTATAATTGCTTAATTTAATCAAATATAGGCAATATTCCATAAAAATGGAATAATTACGGATATGCAAATAAATTTTATAGAGTTTATGTTACAATCATTAAAAGATAGAATATTAGAAAGAAATGTACAGTCATAAAATCCAATAGTAAGTGATGGCTTTATAATTTTATCTATTACTAAATTAGAGTTTATAAAAGTGCGATTTTTAAATTGAATTCTATTTAAACTATTACGGATTAGTGAACTAGTAATGCGATTGTTTCCAACATCTATTGTTTCATTAGTTAGTGTTAATTCATTTTCTGAATTTTCTAAAAGTTTAAAGAATTCATTACTATCCATTTAGTAAAAATAAAAAAACCCGCTTTCACAAAGCGAGTCTTCGTGAATAAGTTATTAACGTTTAGAATCTTAACTCTCCAAAGTCACGGTAAGGCCATCATCATCTTTGGTGACTTTGGCAACACCAAGTTTGGTAAGGCCTTTGAGACCTTTGTCCCATCCTTTATTGCTGAGTCCAGAAGCAGTTTTCAGTGCACCTAATTCGATGCTTTTCTCCTTTTTAAGAATCTCATAGATGGCTTTTTCGTTATCATTAAGCTCTAATGCTTTATTCTCAGGTTTCATTTGTGGGAAGAATAACACTTCTTGTATCGACTGATTGTTGGTCATAAACATCGCAAGACGATCAATTCCAATACCAATTCCAGACGTAGGTGGCATTCCGTATTCTAAGGCACGTAAAAAGTCTTGGTCTATGAACATCGCTTCGTCATCTCCTTTTTCAGAAAGTTTCAATTGATCCTCAAAACGCTCACGTTGATCGATAGGATCGTTAAGCTCTGTATAGGCATTGGCAAGTTCTTTACCATTCACCATCAGTTCAAAACGCTCTGTAAGTCCTTCTTTACTTCTGTGTTTCTTAGTCAGCGGACTCATCTCTACCGGATAATCGATAATGAATGTAGGCTGAATGTATAAGTGTTCACATTTCTCTCCAAAAATCTCATCTACGAGTTTTCCGATTCCCATGGTTTCATCCACTTCAAGACCTAAAGCTTTGGCAGCATCACGAATTTCTTCTTCTGTTTTTTTATATAAATCGTACCCAGTATGTTCCTGGATAGCATCCAGAATTCCGATACGCTTATAAGGTGCTTTATAGTTGATGATATTTTCGCCGAAAGGCACATCAGACGTACCATGAAGTTTTATAGCTACTTTCTCAAGTAACTTCTCTGTAGTATCCATCATCCAGTGATAATCCTTGTAAGCAGCATACATCTCCATCACTGTAAATTCAGGATTATGCGTACGATCCATCCCTTCGTTACGGAAATCTTTTGCAAACTCATATACGCCATCAAAACCTCCTACGATTAATCGTTTTAGGTATAACTCATTGGCAACACGCAGATATAAAGGAATATCTAATGCATTGTGATGTGTCATAAATGGGCGTGCAGAAGCACCACCTGGTATAGGTTGTAGGATCGGAGTTTCTACTTCTAGAAATCCCATCTCATTATAAAAATCACGTATCACAGTTGTGATTTGAGTACGTTTAACAAACGTGTCTTTTACTTTTGGATTGACAATAAGATCTACATATCGCTGACGATAGCGTAATTCTGGATCATTAAATTCATCGTATATCTTTCCATCTTCACCGACTCTAGGTTGTGGTAATGGACGTAATGATTTACTTAATAACGTAAAATCTTTGACCATCACGGTGATTTCTCCCACCTTGGTGGTGAATAACTCACCTTCAATGCCTACAAAGTCTCCAATGTCTAATAATTTCTTGTAGACCTCATTGTATTTTGATTTATCGTCTCCAGTACAAATCTCATCACGATTAAAATAAACCTGTACACGCCCTTCTGCATCTTGAAGCTCAGCAAAAGAAGCAGAACCTTGAATACGTCTAGACATTAAACGACCAGCGATGATCACCTTCATCCCTTCTTTATAGTCCTGTTTTATCTTGGTAGATGTGTTATTAACTGGATATAAAGGAGCGGGATAGGGGTCGATGCCCATTTCGCGTAAGCGTGATAATTTATCACGACGTACTTGTTCTTGTTCTGAGAGTGCCATACACTATTGTTTTAAGCGTGCAAAGATACTCGTTACGTGATTAAAATTCAATGTTATTATTAGGAGGAATTTGTTCTACTTTATATTTTCTGTAATTGTGTTTATAGCATCTTGTATTTTTTTATTGTCAGGTTGTAGTGCTAGTGCTTTTTGATAGCTCTCTAAAGCCTCATTTGTCCTGTCAAGTTTTACGAGTTTATTGGCAAGATTTGAAAATGTACTCGGTTCTTCTGGATAGAGTAGGGTGTTAAATTGAAGAACAGCGAGTGCTTTTTCTGTTTGCCCAGCGTAAAAAAGCACACTTGCATAGGTGTTGAGCTGACTGGTTTTTTGTGCATGTTGTTGAAGTCCTTTTAGGTTCTTCTTTGATTTTTTGATAAACTTTTCAGTCCCAAGATCTTCAAGAAGTTCGTTTATTATCGTTACGATATGATGATTGGGCGTGTAGTTACCCTCAATAATTTGTAAAATGTCTTTCTCCAAGCTCACCACTGGGGATTCTACAATACGGTTGACTTCTTTACCATCTTTGTATATGATAATCGTAGGAACTCTATGAATGTTTTGCCCTTCGTGCTCTCCACCTGGGCTTTGTTTGTAGGCTTCTGCACTTCTAGCGACGGCTATAAACGTAAGCCGATCTAGTGGAAACTTCGCAGCATCTAGTATTTTATATAATCGAGGCGTCTCTCGCTTGCTATCGCCACACCAAGTACCCATAAAGGCTGTGATGGTATAAGAAGGTAACTGTTCTTTTAAGGTATTGATGATATCTGCGTCTGGTGTATATTGGTCATATCCTTTGTTGAACCAGTCTGCATACGGTGCTTTACTAAATGCTTCTTTATTTATTTTTCCTAAGAGGAAAGAAGACTTGTTTTGTTTTTCTTCGTGATTAAAGGATTGAGAAAACCCAATCGTTTGAAAAATAATTAAAATACCTGTAAAGAGAATCTGTTTCTTCATTGTTTCTGTTTTTTAACCCACATTATGTATTAGAACTTCGTGATGAGGCTTGAAGAAGCAATAAAATATCACGTTTTCTGAGTTTCAGCATAGCATCGCTATGGTTAAACTCAAAAAAGTAATGTCATGGTATATTTTGAAGCATCTTCAAGTTGTAATAGATTGTCTAATACATAATGAGGGTTTGATTGAATGCTAAAATTGAGGTTTAAAGCGTAAACCATAAAGAAACAGTGGGTGGGAAGAGGGACTAGACCCTAGGTGGAAATTTAAATTAACGTGAGTTCGACGTAAATAACTGTTTTGTTTTTTTAATGATTTATTTAAAAAATCATCTAATGAACTCCTAATTATACTTCTTGTTCATTTTCTTTGCTTGTCCAAAGAAAACCGAACCAAAAGGAAAGACACTTTTTATGCGTGTGATTTCTATTTTAAATATTGGAACTTATGAATCTTCGATTTCTTAGGTATTTTTTCGCTTGAAGCGAAAAACCGCAATAAGTTTCTTCCGCCGCCCCTCCTCGCCCAAAGCTCACGCTTTGTCGTTTCCAAGGCTTCAAAAATTCTTAACGGAAATAGCCATCGCTTCATCTCGCCCAGAACTTACATTCTGTCGTATACTGGAGAAAAAGAAGAAAAAATCTAATAAGCTATATTGAACTCAAATTAAATTAGGATGTTTTATGAAGCATTTTTACTTCATCTCTGTTGGATACATGTAGTTTTTTGTAAATACTGTTTATGTGCGTTTTTACAGTGCTCACACTCACAAATATCTCAGATGCAATTTCTTTATTAGTGCGATTTTGAAGTATTAAATCCAGTACTTTTTGTTCTTGCTTTGTTAGTGAAGTAGTTGAATGAGGTATCTTTTTTCTTTTAAAAAAGAGAAGGTATGCATTTGTAAAAAGGGATATACTTAATAATACACCAAGAATATATACCCAGTTTGAAGTTGGAGTATTCTCTGGTTTACGTATTAAAAAGTAATCAGCAGAGAGTTCTTTTTTGAACTGTTCCGTATAGGGTTGATTAGGATACTTTTTATTTAATCGTGTGAGGAGTCCTTGATAGTAATTGGTATGATCTAAATCTTGCAAATAATAGGGGTACACATCCCTAGAGCGATCAGATAAGAATGCATACGCATAGAGTTCGGCGAGAGGTTCATCCAGTTGTTGTCCGTATTCTTGAAATTTTTTAAACCATTTTTTTGTATTTAAATCCCAATTGGCTTGACTTCTGTAAGAACCAAATTCATAACGCATCAATTCTTTTAGAGAATCTATTTTAATAAATGCATTTGCTTTCTCATTGGTAGAAGTTATACTACAAAATATCTCCTGATCAAATGTGAAAGGAAGTGATATAGTATCCGTATTATTAGCAACAAAGAGAACTTCTTTACTATTTAAACAATGTCCTGTAAAATGTGCGGCGTCTTTTATCTCTTCAGGGCAACTATCTATATGTATGCGGTACATATGATTCTGTAATGATAAGTTGTTTCCAGAAAATTTAAAATACCCAGATGTGTCAGGAGAGGTTTTATTGATAATTTGTTCTGGGTAGATGCCTGATAGTTTTCTGTAATCTTTTACGATAGAGAGATATACCTCTCCTTCCCAGTTATTGATGTCTATTTGTCCAGAAAATTCATATTGCCCGGAGCAAATCCATGAGAAGCTGCATGCTAGTATAGTTAAAATAAAAAGCTTATTTCTCATAGTGGTTTAAAATGCTAATATAAAAAACATAGGTTTCCAATAGTAAAAGATGTAACATTATCTTTCTTTTACAGACGTATACTATACATCAATCAATCATATCCTACTGAAAAAGGGGATCAAAAATCAAAATCTTATGAGTTTCTGGCGTGTACTTTTAGCCATATTTTTTCCACCACTTTCCGTTATAGGAAGGGGATGTGGATCCGTATTAATAGTTTTCTTACTTTGGCTGTGTGGTTGGGTGCCTGGCGTTATTGCTGCCCTAGTCATACTAAATAATCCAAAACATAATTAAAATGACAAAAAAAGCGATAGGACTACTTAGTTTGTTAGTCTTTGTATTAGTGAGCTGTAATGTGCAAGAACGTATT
Source organism: Dokdonia sp. (assembly GCA_047623725.1). GTDB lineage: Bacteria > Bacteroidota > Bacteroidia > Flavobacteriales > Flavobacteriaceae > Dokdonia. Next base: position 5,230 of record JBLHOX010000163.1, read on the forward strand.
GTTTTTAACGACGATATGGGCGGGCGGTATGAGAGCTCTTTTGATCTGTCAGCTATGATGGCTATCACAAAGAGTATGGGTGGCGATTCATCTAATTCTGAAAAGGAAGGAACGAAGATGGATACCGTAGTCGTATTTGCAGATTTGATAAGAGAGCATAAAGATAGTATTGCAGGATTACCAGCAGAAGAACGTGCAAAAATAGAAATGCTTAAGGACTTTACAATGGCCATGAAAATGGATGAAAGTACTGGGGAATTTAAAATGAATATTTTTAAAGATTTCGCAACCTTTTCTGAAATAGAACGTGTTTCTTATGAGATCGATCAAGTTTTTGATCAAGCAAAAAATAAAACTCCAGGAGGACAGCAAGCTGACCCAGGAGGAGATTTGATGTCCTTAGATAAAGTGATTTATACGTTTGAAAATAATACATTTAGAAGAACAGACCCTAAAAGCTTAGGAAAGCATCTAGAGGATGAAGGTGTACTTACAGAAGAAACACGTCTTGATCTTGAGAAACTTAAAAACAACTTAGCAGAAGATAGTAGTGATAGTCAGGAAGATGCTATGTTCAAAGGAATGATGGGGCAATTTACTCAAGAACTTGAGAATTCTACCATGAAATTAGAATACGTCTTTCCCCGCAAAGTAATCTCTGTATCTCCAGAAGGAGCTGTGATTTCTGAAGATGGAAAAACAGTGACATTTGTAGTGCCTTGGAGTGAAATTATGGAAGATAAAACGAAGGTGCTGGAGAACTTTGAAGTAGTTCTTGAGGATTAAATTACAGAATATATTTTAACAAAAATCCTTCTAAGCAATGTTTAGGAGGATTTTTGTTTCTCCGTATCTTTGTAACGTGAATAAAACAATCCAACTTCAGGACTTAGGGAACCGAGATTATAAAGAAACTTGGGATTATCAAGAAATGCTTTTCAAAGAGGTTATAGATATAAAAATCAAGAATAGAAGAGAAGATGCAGGTCTTGAAACGCCTAATTATTTCCTTATGGTAGAACATCCTCATGTATTTACATTGGGGAAGAGTGGCGATTTTGATAATTTGCTTGTCAGCGAAAAAGAACTCGCAGAGAAAAATGCTGCCTTTTATAAAATCAATAGAGGTGGTGATATCACCTATCATGGTCCTGGTCAAATTGTAGGGTATCCTATTCTAGATCTCGCCAACTTCTTTACAGACATACATAAGTATTTGAGATTGCTTGAAGAAATGGTCATCTTAACGCTTGCCGAATACGGTCTTATTGCCGAACGTTCTCCTGGAGAAACGGGTGTTTGGTTTGACGTTGGAACTCCGTTTGCTCGCAAGATATGCGCACTAGGCGTACGTGCCAGTCGGTGGGTTACTATGCATGGATTCGCATTTAATGTCAATACAGATTTAGGGTATTTTGATTTAATGATCCCTTGTGGTATTAAAGATAAAGCAGTGACATCCCTCAACGTTGAGTTAGGAAAAGCAACCGTAGACGAAGCTGAAGTAAAAGAAAAACTGCTCAAGCATTTTACAGAATTATTTGAGGCTCAATTTGTTCAAAAATCACTTGTGTAAGGTTATTTAGAAAAAGAAGTAAGCATATTACTACCTGTTAACTTTCCTTTTTTATTATAGTCTTCTTGCTTTACGAGCCCTACACCTTCAGCAACCCATTGTTTTGAACTGCCAGTTCTACCTATACCCATTTTCATTTTTGATGTATACGTGATTACGTAACACTCAAAAGTACCAGCAGGGGTTGTAATACTTTCTTTATTCTGAACTTTACGATCAATCATCATCACACTTATATTCATTT
>JBLHOX010000164.1:0-6979 GCA_047623725.1 Dokdonia sp.
TATGAATGTATCCCTCAGCTTTAATAAGGACAAATTCTTTTGCAGTTAAAGATAAGTTATGCCATGCGAGTTCTATATTACTTCGTAATCCGTTTTCTGTAAATGGCTTTACAATATACCCTAAAGGTTTTGTTTTTTTTTACCCTGCTAATGGTTTCAGGGTCTGTTTGTGAGGTAAGATATAGGTAAGGGACATCTTCTTTATCTAGTTCTATCGCTAGGTCAACACCATCTTGGTCTCCTTCGAGTTGTATGTCAAGTAGTATTAAGTCAGGTTTTAGTTCACGAATTTGATGAAGCGCGGTAGCGTAATTTTCACTATCCCCTATAATTTTGTATCCTTGTTTTTGTAATGCAGTTTCTATAGTAGCTGCAATAATAGGATCGTCTTCTACAATATAAATTCTTGGCTTTTTCAAAATACTATCTCCTTGCTTTTTCATAAAACTAATTCAAAGTATGTAGGATGCGTTATTTTTTTAGTGAAGGGCTGTGTTTCTTTAGTAAATCATAATACTTTAAACCGTGTTATTTCTAAAGTTGCTAGTGTACCTTTAGGTTCTGCTCCATTATAAATAAGGGTTGCCTTTAATTTTTTAGACAGTGCTTTTATGAGTTTTATTCCGAATGATTTTTCTTTGATATCTTCAGCCATTCCTTTACCATTGTCAGATACTTTTAAAAGTAAATTTTTTCCTTGTTCTTCAAAAGCAATATGTATTTTACTTTGTGCATCTACTTCATCAAAAGCATGTTTCAGTACATTAGTGATCAATTCATTAAGTATAAGCCCTATTGGAGTTATCGTTTCGATGTCTAATATCATAGGAGCCACATCTACTGAATAGTTGATAGGTAATTTTGTAAACTGATGACTCTCAAAAATATCTTGAGTGAGATCTTCAATGTATTCTTTAGTGTTAATACCTACTAGTTGATCTTTATTGTAAAGTTTTTGATGAATAAGTACCATCGAGCGCACTCTGTTTTGTGCTTCTCTTATAGCAATTTGTGCTTCTTTGTCTTGTATGTTTTCTGATTGTAGGTAGAGCAAGGAAGAAACAATTTGAAAACTGTTTTTTACACGATGGTGTGTTTCTTTAAGTAATGCATTTTTCTCGTCTATAGTCGCTTCTAGGAGTACTTTTTGTTTGGCCAATAGATTATTTTTCTTTTTGTTTTTATAATAAAAGAATCCTAATAAAATAGCTAAAAGCAGGCCTGTTATTGCAATAATAATATATACTTTTTGTTCAATTTGTTTTTTCTCAAGCGCTTGTTTTGTAATATCAGTTTGATATTTTATTTCAAGATCGTACACAAGATCATCTCGCTTTATGTTGTTAATAGAATCTTTTATTAAGATAAATTCATCTTTATATGATAGTGCTTTTTCATAATTATTTAAGACTTTATATGATTGTGAAAGTACATTTGCTAATGTAGGTTTCTCATTAATCTATAGAATTCCTCGAGGTTCTACCTCGGGGTCAAAGAGGAAAGTTTGAAAACGGATAGTTTTCATAAAACTAAAAATAAGTTTTTTCCGCTTGATACCTCGATGGCTCTGCCTCGGGGTAGTTCATTGACCTCCGTTTTTTTATAGAAGTTTTCGACGATAGGAATGAGTGTGTCAAGACCACCATACTCTTGAAGTATAATTTTATTTTCAATAATTTTTGAATAATGAAACTTATACCTTAAGTCGGTTTTTGCATTTTTCTTTTGAACAGACTTAATGAGATGGGGCAATGCTTCGCTATATTCTTGTTTACTCATGAGGAGACTACCTAAAATATGATGAGCAGCATCATTCTCATCATCAACATAAGGAAATGTAAAGCTTTCATTTATAGCTTTTATCCCTTTGTCATACTCTCTCAAGACGTTGTAAACGCCTCCTAAATTTATAAGTGCAATTTTGATAACCGCATTTTCTTTTGATTTCCTAGCAGCAGAGACCGCTTTTATGTAATACTCTTTCGCTTTTTCATAATTATCAGTTCTTTAAAATAAAACCCCAATAGAGAGATTAAGTGAAGGTAAGTAATCAATATTATGATTTTGGGCGATTTCAATAGCCTCTATATAACTTGCAATAGATTTGTCAAAAGAGTTTTCTACAGCCTCTTGGTAAATCCCTCTCATCTCAAGTGTAATTACCTCTCCATAAGGATAGTCATTTTCTCTTGCTAGCTTGAGACTTTCATCTACATAAAAAAGGGAACTGTCACTTTCTACCAACATATATTCCCAAGCAATATCAATATAAAGACTTGTCTTTTTTTTGATATCAGTTTCTGAGACTAGTTTTTTCTTAAGTGATGCGATATCTTGACTATTACAAGTTATAGAAATTAAAAAAATAAATAATGTAATAGCGTTTTTCAAGGGCACGATAGAATGGTTAGTATGTTATAAATGTAACAATTTGTTTTTTAGGGTTGTATCATTTCGATTTTTTAGTAAAATAATCAGATACGATGGTCTCTGAATTTCCATCTTGATATTTCATCATATTAAAACCTTCATGTATCGCATAAGATCCAGTTTCTCCTGCTTTATTCATAGCGATATAGGCTACTTGAAAATCTTGATAACGTTCTCCTTTTTTAACAATACGATGTATCGCTTCTTCACATGCTTTTTGAGGAGACATTCCGTTACGCATTAATTCTACCACAAGAAAACTACCTACTGTTTTTAAAACTTCTTCTCCCATTCCTGTTGCTACTGCAGCGCCTACTTCATTATCTAAAAATAATCCAGCGCCTATGATCGGAGAATCGCCTACACGGCCTTTCATTTTGTATCCTAATCCAGAAGTCGTACAAACGCCAGCAATTTCACCAGATGCATCCATGGCGAGCATGCCTATAGTATCATGGTTTTCTACATTAATAGCAGGTTGGTAATTGCTTGTTTCTAACCATTCTTTCCATGCTTTTTCAGAAGCAGGTGTTAGTAATTTTTGTTTTTTAAATCCTTGTGTGTACGCAAATTCTTCAGCGCCTTTACTGGCCATGATTACATGAGGAGTTTCTTCCATCACCTTACGAGCTAATGCTGCGACATGTACAATATTCTCTACCGCAAGTACAGCCCCGTAATCTCCTTCTGGAGACATCACACAAGCGTCAAGTGTTACATTGCCTTCGCGATCTGGCGTAGCGCCTATTCCTACCGTTGTGTTTTCTTCATTGGCTTCTTCGACAGCGACACCATTTATAATAGCCTCTAGCGCAGGTTTTCCTTGTGCTAATAACTCGCCAGAAGCCGTGTTTGCACTTTCGGTATTCCAGGTACTAATAGAAATATAATTGGGTTTTGATGAAGATATAGCGGGTGTTTCCGTTGTTTCTGGCTTTTGAGTATCTGCTTCTTTACAGCTCATTGCTGCAACGCCTGTCGCAATTCCTGCTCCAGTCAGCGCCGTATTTTGTATAAACTTCCTTCTATTCATTTGGTGTGGTATGTTTTGCTTTCGCGAAAGCGGATACTATAATTTATAATAACTAGTACACTTTTAATTTCAAAAGCTGTTTCAAGATACTGATTTTCTTTTATTTATTTTTTGATGATCAAATTAAAACGGAATCGTAAGTAGACCAAAATAAGCAAAACGCTCACTTCTTAAAAAACCGAATGCGATACCAAATGTTCCTATCATTTTATGGCAATCTCATCTACAAAGATCCAACTACGCCCTTCGTATGGGTGCCCTTTATGCCAAGTTGGAACAGGCCCTAGTGTTTTGGCATTGAGTTTTACATAACGAATTCCAGTGCGTTTTCCTTCACCTTTAATCGTTTTGATGGCTACATTATCTATAGGTGTAGGCGCCTCTATCGTTTGACTTTTATAAGAGCTGAAGTTTTTCCCATCGCTAGAAACGAGCAGTTGCACCTCTGTTGGGAAGAAAATCCAGCTTCCTTGGTCTTCAAGAAAATGGGTTTCTATAGATGAGATATCTTGGTTTTCTCCTAGATCTACAGTAGCGATCACATCGCTGTCGTGATATCCTTGCCACGTACCTGTTCTGAAATTTGCAGTACCTCGTATCCCATCAATAAGTGCATCGTTACCACCTGCGTTATACGCATTTGCATATTCGGCATCTAGTTGGATAGATAGATTTTCATCTATTTTATAAAAATCGGTTTTGATGATCACACTCTTTTGACCTTCTTTTTTAGAATATGTATGTAGTGTTACAGCCTCTGTAATTGTTATAGGCTCTGTGTATTTTTGAAAATCATCCCCAGTTAGACTATAGTAGATCGTCGTGTTATCTCCGCTCGTATTTAATACAATTTCCGTTTGTTTTTTAAAGGCAATATCTCCTTTGGCAATAAAAGGAACAGGAACAATTAATGCTTCTTTAATCTCGGTACTCGGGATATGCGCATTGTCTGTTGCCCACGTCGAGGGTTGAGCTGTCATTTCAAAAACGAGTGATCCACCTTTGGTAATATCATCATGAGTAATGTATGAATACGGATGTACTTTTCCGTTCAATTTCGCGGATGCGATATACATATTTTCGTCAGAAAGGTTATTTGCTTGTATCGTAAACGTATTTTCATTTTCAAGATGAATCGTAGCTTTATTAAATAATGGCGCTCCAATAATATAGGTGTTGCTTCCTGGGGTTACCGCATAGAAGCCCATACTGCTTAATACGTACCAAGCACTCATTTGTCCACAATCCTCATTTCCAGAAATTCCATCAGGTTCGTTTTTGTACAACGTAGTTAAAATCTCTCGTACTTTTTCTTGTGTTTTGTGAGGTTTGTTTATGAAGTTATAGAGATATGCCATGTGATGACTAGGCTCATTCCCGTGTGCATATTGACCTATAAGTCCCGTAATATCTGCTTGATCACGTCCTGAAGTTTGTGACTCTGCGGTAAATAACTCGTCTAGTTGTGCTTCTAAGGCTTCTTTTCCGCCCATCAGTTTTGTGAATCCTGTAATGTCTTGAGGGACATAAAAACTGTATTGCCATGCATTTGCCTCCGTGTAGTTAAAATTTACTTCAAAAGGATCAAAAGGGGAGAACCACGTATTGCGTACCCGACCACGCATAAACTTACTACTTGGGTCAAAGGTGTTTTTGTAGTATTGCGCTCGTTGTATAAAGGTGTTATAGGTTGCCATATCTCCTTTGGATTTTGCCATTTGAGCAATCGTCCAATCATCATACGCATACTCTAAGGTCTTTGATACAGACTCCGACTCTTCTTCTACAGGAATATATCCAAAGGCTTTGTAGGCTTCAAGACCCAAATGGTTTCTAGTAGCGCTATGTAGCATGGCTTCTAGTGCCTTGTCGGTATCATAATCGCGTATGCCTTTCATATAGGCATCTGCAATCACAGGCACGCCGTGATATCCTATCATGCATCCTGTATAGTTTGCAGAAAGATCCCACATAGGTAAGATCCCACCCTCATCATACTTTGCCAAGAAGGTGTTTATAAAATCATTGGTGCGCTCTTCTTCAATAATGGTATATAAAGGATGTGCGGCTCTGTAGGTATCCCATAATGAGAAAACGGTATAATAATCAAAATCGGTTGTTTGATGTATTTCCTGATCAATCCCACGGTATTTTCCATCTACATCCTGATAGATGTTAGGCGCAATCATGGTGTGATATAAAGCGCTGTAAAAGTTGGTTTTGTTGTCGAGGTTGATGTCTTCAATAACAATTTTAGAAAGTTGTGTTTCCCAAGTGTCTTGTGCTTCTTGTTTGATTTGATCAAAGGTTTTTGATCCGATTTCGGTTTCTAGATTCTTTTTTGCACCTGCTTCATCTACCGCAGAGATTCCAACGGAGACATAAATAGGTTCGTTGCTTGGATTGTCAAACTCCAATGCCATTTTAGTAGGATTACTTTCAGTGTTTGGTGTTGTCTTAAATGGCTGACTGAATTTTATATAATAAAAAAGCTTTTGCTCTTTTGCCCAAGATTCGGAGAATCTGTGTCCACTTATTTCGGTGTCAGAAAGGATGTTGATGCTTCCGTCTAGTAATATGTCTCGGTGTTCTATATCCAATATGATATATTGATTGTCCGCTTTCGCGAAAGCGTACTTATGCATTCCCGCTCTTTGAGTAACGGTAAGTGCAACATCAATATTAGTGCTATCTAAATGCACTTCGTAATACCCAGGACTTGTTTTCTCAGTATCATGAGAAAAAGGAGCTCGGTACCCTGGCTTTCCATCTGCGCCATTATGAAAGTTTACAGACGTGGTAGGCATTAATAAAATATCTCCATAATCTAAAATTCCTGTACCACTTAAGTGCGTATGACTAAAACCATAGATATAAGTATCGTCATAGTGATACCCTGAACAACCATCCCAACCTTCTAATCGAGTGTCTGGGCTTAATTGCATCATTCCAAAAGGCATCGTTGCACCCGGATAGGTGTGACCATGACCTCCTGTGCCTATAAACGTATTTACATGACTCACTAGTGGATAATCACCTGAAGCTAGGGTGGTGGGGTCTTTTTTACAGCTAAAACAAATGGAAATCGCTAAAAATAGTAGGATTCTAAAACGCATGTTTATAAAATATTAAGTACGTAAGATACAGAAAAGATTACCTTTTGTAAATGCTTCCAAAAGGCGATGTAAATCTGTGCATTTGATTGTAGAAGTTCCTCTTTATTTTATGTATTTTCGAAATATGTTATTAGAAATTTGCGCAAATTCATATCAGTCAGCAATCGCAGCTCAAAAAGCTGGAGCACAACGTATAGAATTGTGTAGTGAACTGGCATTAGGAGGTATTACACCAAGTCATGGTTTAATCGAAAAAGTAGTTTCAGATCTGGAGATTCCTGTATATGTATTGATCCGTCCGCGTAGTGGTGATTTTACCTACTATGATGATGAGTTTGATGTGATGTTACGGGATATTGCCTTTTGTAGAAATATAAAAGTGGCAGGTATTGTTTCTGGG
>JBLHOX010000165.1:0-6962 GCA_047623725.1 Dokdonia sp.
GTTAAACCACGGAAGTCTGTTTCTGTTAAATTTAATTAGTGACATAATCATTAGATTTTAGTTAATACATTAAAAATACTATGGATACCTATCAAAAACTATGATATTAATCAGCTATCACTAGTATTCGATTAAAATTCATATACATCTATTAGGGCTATATATAGTAGGTATTACACAGGCTTTTTAATGAATGAACTCTGGGTATCCTTGACATTAGTATCTTAGGCGGAAGTAAGCCCGGATTATGCAATAGAAAATCTATTACGGCCTGAAACTACTGCAAAATAAAATGTTTTATGGCACTTTCAAACCTCATCACGAAGTTCTATTGCATAATCTGGGGTAAAGAAAACATATTTATTTACAGCTAGTTCTCAAATGATTAACAATGAGTCTTACGTCTTATGTCTAACAGCGAAGCGGTCTTATGTCTTAGTCGGACGCGACTAATCTGCTATATAAAATTCAGATACTTGTTCATGGTTTGGAATTTCTATATTCCAATGAAAGTGATGTTGTAATTTTACACGAAAAGCATCACAGGCGCTCGCTTCTCCGTGTACCAAAAACACTTTTTCTGGAATGTTCTTTATATGGCTTACCCAGTCTATTAAATCGTTTTGATCTCCATGTGCAGAGAGGTTATGGATTTGGTGTACTTGTGCTTTTACAGGATAGTATTTCCCATAAATTTTCACTTCATGTACTCCTTCTTGTAACTGACGACCTCTCGTGCCTTCTGCCTGATAGCCTACCAACAATATTCTTGTTGTATCATGATCAATAAGCTGTTTTAAATACGTAAGTACACGTCCTCCAGTCACCATCCCGCTACCTGCGATGACAATTTTGGGTGATGGGTTATCAATCACTTCCCAAGTCTCTCTAAATGAAGTAACAATATGAATATGATCACACATCGCTTTATACTCATTGAGACTTATTTTATGCCATTCTGGAAAGCGTGCAAATACAGAAAGCACATTATTTCCCATCGGACTGTCAACAAACACAGGAATATCTGGAATACGATTTTTAAGATGTAATTTCCATAATATGTACATTAATGTCTGTAATCGTTCTACGGCAAAGCTTGGTATAATCAGCGTTCCTCTGGTATGGACAAGTTCTTTAATAAGAGGTATCAATTTTTGCTCTATGTCATCTTCTTGATGTAATCTATCACCATAGGTGCTTTCTAAAAAAAGGAAATCTGCCCATTGTGGTTTTTTGGGTGCTCTTAATAAAAGATCGTTTGGTCTTCCTACATCTCCAGAAAACACAAAAACAGTTTCATTGATTTTTAATTCAATAAAAGTAGCTCCTATAATATGACCTACAGGCATATATCTATAGGATATATGCTCGTTTAATTCTATCCATTTTTCGGGTTCAACGACCTTAAAAAAAGTGATGGCTTTTTGTGCTTCTTTTTGGGTATAAAAAGGAAGTGCTGGAGCGTGTTTTGTAAACCCTTCTTCATTAGCCCGTTTTGCATCTTCTTCATGTATTTTGGCACTGTCTTTTAAGATAATACTCGCTATTTCTAATGTAGGCGCAGTACCTAAAATAGGTCCGTTAAAACCTTGTTTAACGAGTCTTGGCAGATACCCTGTATGATCAAGGTGCCCGTGGGTTAACAAAACAACATCTATACGGGAAGCATCAAAAGGTAATGGTTTCCAGTTTTTCTCTCTTAGTTCTTTAAGCCCTTGAAACATCCCGCAATCTAAAAGTATATTGAAAGAAGGCGTTTCTATAAGAAACTTAGATCCTGTTACTGTTTTTGCAGCTCCTAAAAAATGAATTTTTATTTTTTGTAGCGATTTCATTTTAGACATTACAAAGTAGTTTTAGTTCGTTAAGGATTTGTTTTTTTCGTGTTTCAGAAACGCCTAAGTGATCTAGATAAAAACTGTCCATTAATAACTGTTTACATAACACGATATCTCTATCTAGTAAAAATAGTTTCTCTCTATTTGTGAGAAGCGTAGATACCGTTATAGGATACAATCCAATTCTATCAATTCTATCTTTAAGGCCGTTGCCTTCTGGAAAATCCCAACTTAAAAGATACAACCCAACGCATTGCCCATATTGTATCGCATCAGATGTAAAACGCGTGTTTGTCACCACCCACCCTTTGTAGTCATGTTTTTGAGACTGTGGTATGGTAATATCTGTAAATCTGGAATAGATATATAAGGGAATTTTTACATCGCAATTACGTCCTTCATCTCCATGAAATTTACATTCAATAAATAATTTATTCCTATCCTTTACAGCGATCACATCGATCTCATGGGTCACACACTTTCCCTGTACAAATTGACCTACTTCTACTTGATACCCTGAATGACTTAGGATCTCTGCTATAAAACGTTCAAATGGAAAACCAGTAGGTCCTAATTCATAAATCGCTTTTTTAAGTTTGTATTTGGAAGCAAAAACAGATTTCTTCTTTTTAAGTAATGCAAATGCTCGGTTGTAAATTTCTCGTGTAGAGATTCCTTGATATAACTCGTCCCTAACAATATCTATAATATGTTGAATGTCTTTTTCATTGGCACCACTATGCCGAAGCGATTTCTTAAGTTTTGGCAACGAAAAATTCACTTTTTCTCCAGACGATTTCTGTATCTTAATAGGTGATTTTTCTTTCACGGTATAGGTATTAATGAATAGAAATTTATGAGAAATCAGCTCTTTTCTTATAGTGTCATTATTTTTGGTATGCTTTCGCGAAAGCTTACCAATTATTATTTAAAATGAGCCTAAAAAATTTGAATTATAATGTGCTCAGATGAGATAGAAAATCAAAGCATAGTTTTAACTACGGTTTTATTTTCTATTGAAATATGGGTGCGATAGAAACAAATTATTAGGTATATTTTAAGTTATAGTTGGTATTACTTCTCCTAAAATTCTATTTATAATTTTTAAAGAAATCCCGGATGAGTGCTTTCACTTGGTTTTCTGTCATACTATCTACAGTCTTCAATACAACGACCTTACTTGAGAGTTTTTTATACTTTTCTTTCAGTTCTTTTCTAAATTTATCGACGGTTTCTGCAGGTCCAAAAAGTGCTAGTTGATCTACATCTTTTATATTTTCTGTTATTTTTGAGAAGTAGTTTCGTAATTGGTTTTTCTCGTGTGCCAAATACTTACTATCATGGACGACATCCTGTGGGCCACCTTTTAGCTTAGAGCCTGATCCTCCTTTTGCATTATATTCTTCTACTTCTGATGTAATGATTTTAAATTTTTCTACTTCGTTTGTGAGGTAAAGAACAAGCGCTTGACGTTTGTCCATCCAGATTCCTATATTTTTCATTTTCTTCTATTTTTTAGTTTCTAAAATCGTGTAAAGCCATAATAGGCACTTTTGAATACAGACCGATCTCTTTGACCATAGGATTAGAAAACACACTTCCAAAAAAGGCGTGTTTCTTATTGATAAAGGCAATCATATCGCTATCTCTGCTTTCTACAAAATACCGTACTGCATCTGAGGGCGTTCCCCCATGAAGGGTATGAAATGTATAATCTACCCCTTCAAAGCATTGTTCTAATAAATGTTTATTATTTTCTTGAACCGAATCTAGGGTATCATCCGTATCTACATGAACGATGCATATAGATGCATTTGTAATTTTTGCTATGTCTGTGAGATATTGTAATTCTCTATGTTTAAAATGTGTTTTAAAACTGGTAGGGAAAACAATTTCTTTAAGTGTACCAAATCGAGCCTCTTCTGGTACTACTATGACAGGACAGTTTCTCAATTTTTCCATAACATTAATTGCACTACTTCCAAAAACAACACCACGTGCATTTGTACTGCCTTTAGTGCCCATAACAATCATATCGATATCTTTCTTTTCTACAATATCTTTAAGGCTAGTGAATAGCGAATTAAATTGTGATATGGTGTAGAACTGATGTTTATCGTTAGATTCCCTAAAGGATAACATCTCTAGTGTTTTTGCGAGTCCTTTTTCTGAGGTTTTTTTTACTCTTTCAAATTCTAATTCTCCAGGATCTGGAACCATCATGCCTTCAATCGCATATCCTTTAACTCTATATACATTAAGGATATAAAATTCGCACTCTTTATCCTTAAACAAATCAATTATATAGCATATCGCATTCCACGCATTTTTTGAAAAATCGGTAGGTAATAAGATTTTAGTTTTCATAATAATTTAGGATTTTATGTTGATTAAAAATAGGGGTGATTAGACATAGCAACTATGATATTTGTCAATCTTGATCTGTAAATATTAATACGGGGGTTGTTGTGTGAAACCCTATATTCTCTACGATGTTTTCTTTAAATAATTTTTTTAAAAGACTGTACTTATGGTACATAAGCACGAGTAAATCAACGCCCATTTTCTTTACAAACTCATCGAGCACTTTTTCTTTTTTGGACGTATTTGCAAGCCAGTGTGTGGTATATTCTAGATCTGAAAGACTGTCTTTTGTTTTTTTATAATTAGCTTCAAAAACATGCTCTGGACTCTTTTGATCATAGATATGTGTGATTTTTATGATCGCATCATTAGGTTGTATGATCTCTTTTAATGTGTTAATCTCATGTGTATATATGGGCGTTTTAAAATCTGTTGCGAGTGCAATGACTTTAGGAGGTATAAAATCTGCTTTTTCTGGAACCACCAGAATAGGAAGTTTACGTGTTTTTTTAATCAAATTCATGGTCTGACTCCCCATAAAAAATTGTTGTATCCCTGAAGCGCCTTTTGTTCCCATGACAATAAGGCTAATCGCTTTTTCTCCTTGTAGTTTACTGATACATTTAAATAAAGGGAATCCAGACATAATCGTTTCAAAACTGACTTGTAATCCTTCTGTATCTCTTATGATCTCGTGCGTTAGCTTTTCAAAATTTTTAGAAACTCTTTTTTCTATATCTAGGACTAGATCTTCATTACGACCAATATCTATTCTACTTGTAGATGTCGAAAACTCTTTTTCATAAGAATGCACAAGTACGATTGTATATGCTTCATTTGGAAAAAGTCTTGTAGCATATAATAAGGCATTATATGCATTATCAGAAAAGTCGGTAGGAACTGCAATATATCTCATAACTACTCATATTTATATAGTATAAAGCTAAGAGACACTGAAGGGAGAAACTATGATATTAGTCAGCTAACCCGCATTATGTAATAGAAAATCTATTCCGTCTTCAAGCAGCTGCAAAATATACCATTACACTAGTTACCCAGTCAAGCTGAGTACAGGTTTTGAGTTTAACCATAGCCCTTCGACTACGCTCAGGGTAAACTGCTATGCTAAAACTCAAAAAAAGTCATATTTTATTGTTTCTTCAAGCCTCATCACGAAGTTCTATTACATAATCTGGGTTAATGAAGGTAATACCAAGAATGGAATTGTAGTGTGATGTACCATTTTTTTAATCACTGGTTCTCGTACTATTTTTTGTAATAGACTTTGAGGGTAATTAATCATAGCCAATATATCGATGTCCAATTCGCTATTAAAAATAGTAATCGCTATTTCTATCGTATCAAAATATGGAATGACGTGAAAATCACAATCAACATCCGTTAATAGGTTTTCCAGCGTTTCTAGATGTTTTTGTTGTTTATTGGTAAGTATAGGATCATGGTATACTTCTATCATACGTAATGATGCATTCCATTTTTGAGTGATTTCAATAAGAGGTTGTAATTCTTCTTTTAAATATCCTCTAGTAAAGTTAGTCGCAAAGGCTATTTTCTCTGGCTTTTTATACATACTCTTTTCTGGAATAATGAGTATCGGTTTTTTGACAACCGAGTTGACGAGATTAAAGGTATTGCTTCCCCACAATACACTTTTCAGACCTGTAGCTCCTTTTGATCCCATCGCGATAAAATCATAGCTTTCTATTGCTATTGTTTTAATAGCTTCTTCTAGCGTACCACTAAATGCTTTTATCTCATAGGTGTGCTTTATATTTTCGTTTAAACCATTGATTTTTATTAAAAGTTGCTGTAATTTTTTTTCGGCTATTTGTTTACAGCTCTGATACAGAGTTCCTACTCGATACGGACTTTTACCAAGCAATTGTAACGGAGAAAGTTCATAAGCATGACACACCGTAAATAGCACTTCCTCATGGTCTAATAAGAGTCTTGTATAACTAAGTGCATTGTATGCATTATCAGAAAAGTCGGTAGGTACTATGATACGTTTCATTTTTATTTTTTTTGAGCAGAAGGAATTACTAAAAATGGCGTTTTTGTATGATGTACTATCTTATTAATCACTGGAACAAATAATAAGTTTTCAAAAAAGCTATGTCGATTATGCACCATCACTAAGAGATCTATTTTATGTTTTGATTGGAAATCTTCTATAGCTTCTAATACATCCATACCATCACTTATCTTAAATTGATGCGCATTTGTTTTAAAATATTCATCTAGCTCATCTCTTACTTCTATTTGACCTTTATCCAGAGAGACGCCATAATACGCGTTTAAAAAAATAAGCCTAGAGCTATACCTCGTACAAATATTTTTAACCATTGATATCCCTTTATTGTTTATAGATAACTCATAATCTGTTGCAAATACGACATCTTTTGGAGGGTGGTATGTATACGTACTAGGTACACAGATAATAGGTACTGTAGATTTTTGAATCGTATGCATGGTTTGTGATCCTATAAAAATTTCTTTAAAACCAGAAGCTCCTTGTGTTCCCATGACTATAAAGTCTATAGCATATTTAGGGACACATTCCCTAATCTCCTCTACTAAAAGATTACAAGACGCTATCGTATCAAACGTATGTAAGTTGTTAGGGTGCATTGTTTTAATCTCCTCAGTTAATTTTAGCAATTTCTCTTCTGATGTCTTTTTATATAATTCTCCTAAGTCCACATTTAATGACGTGTGATACTCATAAATGGTAGCGCT
>JBLHOX010000166.1:0-6948 GCA_047623725.1 Dokdonia sp.
ACACAGTCTATTACTGCAGACGAATGGCAAGAAATTAAAACAACAAAACCTCACGTCGCAGAAGAAGAGATTGATATCTTTTCTGACCTTGTTTGGGAAAACGTGTTGACAAAGGCAAAATACTTAGAACATGTCTCTCCTAACCAAATGCATCTTTTTCAACTAGGAGAAGATAAAATGACACTTATTGCTGTTAAGGTGAATAAAGAAGATGTTGACATCACAACAAGAGAAGGATATCAATGGTTACAACAAAACTTAGGTGATGATGCCGTTGTCTTTATGAGTGCGAGTAAAGACTATAGCGATACACCAAATGCAGATAAGTTCAAACTGATCCAAGAAGGAGCCGTTATTACTAAAGGTGATCTGTATACTTGGTTTTCGAGATTTGTGGACGTTAAGCAGTAAAAAAATCTAATTATTATCTTGGAATACATTTGTGTTTGCCTTCTTAAATAAGACAGAACGTCTTTTGCCATTCTCTAAAAACCTTAAGTCTAGGCTATCATTTGTTTTGTTTATGTTATAATCATAGGTAACATCAGAAAGTATAGTGTCTAGTAATTTGATATTAGTAAAATATATTTTTGAGCTGTCTATAGTCCAGTTTGAATTTGTGCGATGCGCACCGCCAAAAAGTTCTGTAATTACAGAGTCTTTATAAAAAGTAACGACTGTTTTGTTATGATCATCATCTTCATAGGTTTCCCAAATCCCTATAAGCCCCATTTCTTCTTTTGGAGAAGTACAGTTTAGAATACATAATGTTGCTAAAAATAATAGCAATACGTTTTTATATGTATTACTCATACCTCAATGACTCGATAGGATCAAGTTTAGCCGCTTTAAGGGCTGGGAATAATCCAGATATAATAGCGATAACAAACGTTATTATTGTGGCAGCAATAATAGCAGTCCAAGGGATTACAAAGACAAATCCTGATACTTTGGCTATAAGAAAACCTATTCCAATCCCTAAAGCAATACCGAGTAAACCACCGTATTGACCTACAATAATGGCTTCATATAAAAATTGAAGAGCAATCGTGGATTTTTTAGCTCCTAGTGCTTTTCTAACCCCTATTTCTCGTGTACGTTCAGTAACAGAAACCAGCATGATATTGACTAGTGCAATACAAGATCCAAAAATAGTGATAAGGCTAATACCCCAAGCAGCGTACTTTAAATACTTTGTGATATCAGCAATTTGATTGACAAGGTCATCACTGCGTCCTATTCCAAAATTATTAGATTGTACAGGTGATAGCTTACGGATATTTCTAAAGGTAAGTATCGCTTCTTCTTGTGCACTATCTAAATACTGAGGATCATCTACCATGATGCTCATATTGTAATTAATGTTAGCTTGTGTAAACATAGTACGGGCAACTTGTATAGGAATAAGAACTCGTAAATCCTGATTGTTTCCAAACGTCGCTCCCTTTTCTTCAAGAATTGCAATGACATTAAATTTAGTCCCACGTATGCTTATCGTTTTTCCAATAGGATTATCATCCTTAAAAAGATTTTTGTAAAAATCACTTCCTAGAACACAAACCCGTGTATTATTACTGATATCAAAAGGAGTGAAATTACGTCCTTTATCTATCTTAAGACCAGAGTTTTGTAAGAAGTTCTCGTTGACTCCAAGAACACGTACTTCAGGGTCTGTTTTTTCATTCTCATATTTTACTTCTGCTCTACGAGTTCCTGTAAAAGAAATAGCTGTCTGTGCTGTAGGATACGAAAACGTTTCGGCAAACTCTTTTACATCCCGATAACCTATCACTGGATTGATGATTTTACGATCCCTTCTACGTTGATTTGTAAACTCATAACGCTGTATGCTAATGGTATTACTCCCTATAGAAGCAAAATCATTGTTGAGTGTGTTTTCAAATGCTTTTAGAAAGGTTAGGATGCCTACAAGAGCCGTAATACCTATGGCGATAATAAGAACCGTTAGGATCGTTCTGAGCAGTTGGCTTTTAATACTATCAAATGCAATACGAAGATTTTCTCTAAAAAGTGAAAACATAATGGGTTGTTTATTTAGTCTTTTTTATAATCCAGTCACTTAGTACCTTCAAAGCATCGGGAGAAAACGTTTCTTCCAGTAGTGCATATTCAGAAGGACTACCTGTTGTGGTTGTTTGGAATAGATGGTTCAAATTAGGGAATTCTACAGTAGTGACATCTGTATTTCCACCTTTTTTAACAGAATTCTCAATATTCTCAAGATTCTTCTTTGGAGGAACTTGTAAATCCAGTGATCCATTAATAGCCAATACTGGGCATGTTACTTTTTCTAAAGTAGGTCGTGGATCTGTGATGATAAGGTATTGAAACCAATCGGATACAAGTGTATTTATTTCTCGCTTCATAAGATCTTCCTTGGTAGATCCTTCAGGGATCATCTCAGGACTTTGATCTAATGCATTGTCTAAATACGTGGTAAGCGCTTCTTTCATTTTTTCAGTATCACCATACTGTTTTTTAACAATGTTAAACATCGCCTCTTGCGCGATACGATTTTTACGTAGTATCTCGTCATCTAAACCTTGCGCTTTTCCTATTAAGTATCCTTGATCCATGAGTAACTCATCTCCCGGTTGTCCTACACCCGCTAGAAGTGCAATAAATGCTACTTCCTTATTTTTTGCTGCAACCATAGGAGCGATAAGTCCGCCTTCACTATGACCTGCAAACCCTATTTTGGATGCATCTATATCGGGATGATTTTTAAGAAAATCAAAAGCAGCTTGCGCATCTGTTGCAAAATCGGCACTAGTGGCTCCTGTAAATTCACCTGTAGATTCAGCCGTTCCTCTATCATCATAACGCAATACGGCAATGCCATTACGAGTCAGATAATCGGCAATGACAAGAAAAGGTTTGTGCCCTAGTAATTCTTCATTACGATCCTGAGGACCCGATCCAGAAATCAAAATAACAGCAGGAAGTTTCTTCTTCCCTTTAAAAATGACTCTAGGAAGTGTGATTGTTCCTGAAAAAGTAGCATTAGCTGCTTTATTTTCAAAAGTTACTTCTTGTACGGTATATGGAAAAGGAGCTTGAGGTTCTTGTGGTCTATTAGGAGCTTCTACGGCGATAGCTTCACGAGTAAGTTGTAGCTGGATGGTCTGTCCACCTTGTTTAAAAGTACCCTCGGCAAGCGCATCGCTTTCTAAAGTAGCTTCATAAGTGATTCCCATATTTGTGATGGCAATACTAAGATTTGCATCTGTATAGGTAACGGTAGTGATAGGAATGTCAAACGCTTTTTGGTCTGGACTGTCTAAAGTACCGCTATATGTGCTATCTGTTTTGGTGATGTGAAATACCAGAGGAAGCACTACTCCAGGTTGTACTTCTAAGTTTCCATACCAATCGCCCGTCGCATTTTGAGCGTAATTAAAATGGCTTATAAGCCCCAATAAAACAACAAATAATAATTTTTTCATCTGTACATTTTTTAATAGTTGTTTGTGATAAGACTATTGACTTGTAAAAAAGTTACGTTAATAACTGAAATTATTCTTAACAACTAAAAGATATATTCAATTTATGACTTAAATAAGTAATGCTTCTCATTCAAATTTTTGTTTTCCCCAGCCCTAAAGGGTGCAAAATTTTTCATTTGATTTACCTTTTAGCTATTGATTTTAAAATAGTATTAATATCCTTTTTGATATTTTCAAAACGAGTACTTACTTCTTTGTTGGTGTATCTAATGACTGTGATACCATATTCTTTTATAATGTCAGTTCTATCATTATCATATTCCTTTTGATAATCGTGTATTTTTCCATCAACTTCAATAACAAGTTTTGCTTTATGGCAGTAAAAATCTAGTATATAATCTCCAAAAGGATGCTGACGTCTAAATTTAAAATTAAAAGGACGTGTTTTTAGATATTCCCATAGTTTAGCCTCTTCTGGAGTGAGATTAGATCTTAATTGGTTTGCAAATGCAAACTTATCTGGTGTTGCACCAGCATGCATTCCTTCATTTTTTAAATGATCCATTCTTTAAAAGTAAAAGAAATAAAATGGACTACAAGTTCATAGTCAATTTTTCCTACCCTTTAGGGCTAGGGAAAAGGAGAAATTGACGAAGTGCTATTTTCTTTTTAGTATCAACTTTTGTGCTCTTTCCTTTTGTTAACTATAAGAAAAGCGTGTAAATACTAATTATAAATATATTAATAATGTCTAATTTTCATGATATTTGCATTAATTGAATTCGAAATCGAATTTTTTAAGCGTTGATCTATTCATAATAGAATAAGAGATACTCATAGGTGGTTGATTTTTGCAATTTAAAGCATATTGAAACAGCCAGCTAACGACTAAAAGCTAACGACTAAAACAAATGGCACAAAAACCTTCGATACCTAAAGGAACTCGTGATTTTTCACCTACAGAGGTGGCAAAACGCTCCTATATTATGAATACCATTCGTACGCAGTTTCAACACTACGGGTTTCAACCGATTGAGACACCTAGTTTTGAGAACAGTAGTACCCTGATGGGAAAATACGGGGAAGAAGGGGACCGTTTGATCTTTAAAATTCTGAATAGTGGAGATTATTTTAGTAAGATAAAAGAAGGTTTTAATACTCTCATAAAAACTTCTACTTTAGAAAATTTTGATGAAGTGTCATATAAGTTAAAAGGTATTACAAAACTTATCTCAGAGAAAGCCTTACGTTACGATCTCACCGTACCTTTTGCACGGTATGTCGTACAACATCAAAATGATATAGCATTTCCTTTTAAGCGCTATCAGATGCAACCCGTTTGGAGAGCAGACCGTCCGCAAAAAGGGCGTTTTAGAGAATTCTATCAATGTGATGCCGATGTCGTGGGAAGTGATTCTTTATGGCAAGAAGTGGAGTTTGTACAGTTATATGACGCTGTTTTTACAGCGTTGAAACTTGAAGGCGTTACGATCAAAATGAATAATCGTAAAATCCTTTCTGGAATTGCCGAAGTCATTGGTGCTAGTGATAAGCTGATTGACTTTACGGTTGCTTTAGACAAGCTAGATAAGATAGGAGAAGAGGGCGTGACCAAAGAAATGCTCGCCAAAGGAATTACGCAAGAAGCTATCAATACCGTAGCGCCACTTTTTACACTCAGCGGAAGTTTCGGCGAACAGCTTAAGACATTACAAGCCTTACTTGCTAATTCTGAAACAGGAATGCAAGGTATTGAGGACTTAACATTTATAAACGAAGCGATAGAAAGCCTTGGACTGGAAACAGCGACTTTACAATTGGATGTGACCCTAGCTCGCGGACTTAATTACTACACAGGTGCTATTTTTGAAGTAGCGGCACCAGAAGGTGTGCAGATGGGAAGTATAGGTGGCGGAGGTCGCTATGCAGATCTTACGGGGATTTTTGGACTCCCAAATGTGAGTGGCGTAGGAATCTCTTTTGGACTCGATCGTATTGCATTAGTGCTTGAAGAACTCAACTTATTTCCAGAAGAAACCGTAGAAGGAACTAAAGTCATGTTTATCAATTTTGGAGAAAAAGAAGCATTGTATGCAATGAAAGCGATAAAGAGTCTTCGCAAACAAGGAATTATTGCAGAGCTATATCCAGATAAGATGACTTCTGGAAAGCATATGAAAAAACAAATGACGTATGCCAACCGCCGTGAGATTCCGTTTGTGATCCTCGCGGGAGATCAAGAGGTGGCAAATAATACGTTTACCGTAAAAGATATGGTGGCTGGAGAACAGGAAACTGTGACACTAGATGCATTAATTGAAAGATTGAAGTAAAGAGAATATAGAATCTAGACCGTTCGCTTTGCTCATTCATAGCATATAGATGTTGTGATTGCTTTCGCGAAAGCGTATAAGAAAGATTTTAATTGGAGATTGTTGATATTGGATTGTTGATTTTTGAACTAAAAAAATATCGAATACTGAATATCGAAATAAAAAAGTCATTTCGACAGAGCGAGGAACGAGCGACGAGAAATCGCATGACAGTGAGCATCACATGAAGCTAGGTGTGTGATCTCTCCTTTTGTCGAGATGACTGAATGATTATGATTACGGAAGTAAGCATGAGATTCCCGCTGGAGTTTATCCTGAACGATAGTCGAAGGGAGGGAATGAAGAAAATAGAGTAGTACTCTAAAATAGAGCAATACTCTATTTTGAGAACATAACGTTATTTCGACAGAGCGAGGAACGAGCGACGAGAAATCGCACTATGATGATGGAGTCGAAAATGAACTCGAAGCCGAAACTGAAACTGAAATAAATACGTTAGAATTAGATGATTCATTTAATCATTAATTCTTTAATTTATTGAGATCCCCGCCTTCGCGGAAATGAAAAGACTACCGACTAATAACTACCGACCAAAGACTAACGACTATCCCATGAGTACACTCGTTCAAATAAATGTTTTACCTCATCAAGCTGAAGATGATGATTATATTGCTGAGAAAGCTTTTTCGAAAGCGAGATTAAGAGCAGAGGATGTACGAGAATGGGATATCAGAAAACGAAGCATTGATGCGCGTAAATCACCCGTGCGCATATCCTTACAAATTGAATTTTGGAAAAAGGATGAGGTACGCGAATCTATTCCTGCATTTGTGTCTCAAGATGTACATAATGCGCCAGAAGTCGCCATTATAGGTGCTGGGCCTGCAGGACTATACGCCGCTTTACGTGCCGTAGAAGGAGGATTGAAACCTATTATTTTTGAGAGAGGGAAAGATGTACGAGCGCGTAGACGTGATCTTGCAGCGATTAATAAAGACCATATTGTCAATGAGGACTCTAATTATTGTTTTGGTGAAGGTGGTGCAGGAACATATTCTGATGGAAAATTATATACACGTTCTAAAAAACGAGGAAATGTATTAAAAGCGATTGAGTGGTTTGTACATTTTGGTGCGGTAGAAGATATT
>JBLHOX010000167.1:0-6941 GCA_047623725.1 Dokdonia sp.
AGTCTACAGGATTCTTCGTCTGTAAAATGTACCGAAAATGAAAATATATTCATAACCTATAATTACCTGATTTAATCAAATATAGGCAATATTCCATAAAAATGGAATAATTACGGATATGCAAAAAAATTTAATTGCATATAAAGAAATAGAGCTGAATGGTATTTTTAGTAAGAGAAAGTATACTAATTTAGATAAAGAGGAGAAAAAAGGCTTATCTAAAATGAGACAAAAATTAGATGAATTTCAAAATTTATTAAGAGATTCTAGAGAAGAAATACTTTTTAAAATTGAAGATGATTAATATTGCAATTATAGAGGATATTCCCTTTCATAGGACGATTACAAAAAAGATTATTTTGAAACGTTATTCAAATGTAGTTAAAATAAGAGAATTCTCTGTTTTAGAAACATTCCTAAAAGAAGATATTAATCAGTTTGACTTAATTCTAACTGATTATAAAATGCCAGGAATGAGTGGAACAGAACTAAAGCCATATTTTCAAAAAAATAACATAGAAATTCCAGTTGTATTAATTACAGGAAGTTTTTTTCTTGGTGAAATGCCTCAAATTGAGTTAGACAAAGTTTGTGATGCCTTTTTGAGTAAACCATTTAAGACGGAAGTATTCTATAACACACTTGATTTGTATATCAATTTAAAATAGAAGATGATTAATCTGGCAATTATAGAGGATAATGATATTAACAGGCGCATTATAAGAAGTGCTATAATGGAACGTTATTCAAACACAGTTAAAATAAGAGAATTTTCTGCTTTAGAAACATTTATAAAAGAGGATATTAATCAGTTTGACTTAATTCTAACTGATTATAAAATGCCAGGAATGAATGGCACAGAGTTAAAACCATATTTGCAAAAAAATAATATAGAAATCCCAGTTGTATTAATTACAGCAAGTTTTTTTCTTGGTGAAATGCCTCAAATTGAGTTAGACAAAGTTTGTGATGCTTTTTTGAATAAACCGTTTAAGATAGAAGTATTCTACACGACTCTTGATTTATACATTAATGCCTTATCTTAATACCTATCAAATCTTAACTATATTTCGAAGGTAGAGTTAATTGTGAAAAAAACCTCGCTAAATACTACATATAAAAAACCTCGGATACTGTCTTAAATAGTTATCAACTTCATTCGAACAGATAGTGTGTGCTATTATACTTGTTTGGTAAACAATGTGTTCGTCTTCTTTGGGGTAGTTGTTGTTTTAGCTTTCGCGAAAGCGGAACACTTCTTAAAACGATTCAACGAGCTTAAAACACCATTGGTCTATAGTTCCCGATCACCTAACGAATTTTTTAAAAACCCCTGCTTCTTCACGCTACATTTGGCCTATATAAGACATAAGCATGAAGAAATTATTACTTTTTACAATTACATTAATCACAATGACACTACAAGGACAAGACATTCCTTTTAATTGTGATTACAGTGCCTATTTATTTCAATACAATGATGTATATGCGATAGATTTAGCGTCAGGAAACTCTTATTTAGTAGCAGAAAATATAACAGAAGGAAGTGTTAACGCAGCAGCCTATAATCCAGCAGATGGGTATATATGGGGATCACTATCATCACCTTCAAAATCAATAGTACGTATCGGGAAAAACTTTACGACCACTACTTTTTATATAGATGAATTACCAAATGGGAATAATTATATAGGCGATGTAAGTTCAGATGGGATCTACTATTTAAAAGCTGGAGGAAGTACGTATCATAAAATAGATGTACATCCAGAGTCTGCAAACTATGGAGAATATATTTCTACCGAAAGCTTATCTCAAGGAATGAGTATTCATGATTGGGCATTTAATGCAGCTGATGGGTATTTATATGCAGTAGAAAAAGGGACAAATATATTATACCGTATCGATTCTTCAAATGGTGTGGTACAATCTCTTGGAGAAGTGCCTATATTATCAGGTCTTAATTATACGTATGGTGCTGTTTATTTTGACCTTTCTGGACGTTTTTACGTATCTGCAAATCAAACAGGAACTATTTATGTGATTCAAAGTGTACAAGACCTTGATGGTATGACTCCGATGGATTCCAACTTATTTGCTTTTGGCCCTTCTAGTGCTAGTAATGATGGTGCACGTTGTCCTACAGCACCAGTGCTTCAAGAAATATGTGATAATGGAATAGATGATGATGGAGACGGACTGATAGATTGTGAAGATCCTTCTTGTTCTGGATACGGTGAATGTGAAGTGATTGAAGCGCCTACTTCTAGTGCAAATCAAGGAGGATTAGAAAGTAATAATAGACTCTCTGATGCTATTAATAAACGTACGTATAATAGAGCTAAAACGAGCTATACATTTAATAGAGCTACCGCAGTGCGTGTAGAGAAGACAACTACGTATGGAGAGCGTAATGCAGATGCATCTATTCAATTGGAAGATTTTATACCGCTTGAAGTAATCTCAGAAGAGTACGTAGTAGAATCGACTCCAGAAGACCTTATAGATATTACAAATGCTACCGAGATTTATTCGGCAGATTATATAAAAGGCGAAAATTCGGTAGCGTCTATTCTAGCTTTAAAAACTGAAGATGGAGTATACGAGCATACCAAGTATATCTGTGATCGTTTGCTGGGAGCTGAGCTTATCTCTGTGTCTACGATAGACATTAATGAACAACCCTTCATAAAATCATTGATAAAAAATGTAGATGGGACATTAGAGTTTGTATTAAGCCTTTCGGCCAAAGTCGTTACTAACGATACTGAATTTGCTATAGAGAGTCATTGGAATCTGGATCAATATGAAAGTAATGTGAGCTTTTACAACTTCCAGATCTGGTCAAACTCTATAGATGACTTATACTTACTAGGTGAAGAACTATTGAGTTTGCTGAATATAGAAAAACCAATTTCAGCGTACAATAACTCAACTCCTCCTACAGTATTTGTGAGAAAAGGAGCCTATGTAAATGGAGGGTTAGATGTGCAAATTATAAATACCAATGTAACGCAAGAAGTAACTTTTGATGCGGGTATTCGTGTGACAGAAACAAGTGACGTAGCCACGATGACATCTACTATTGATTTACAAGGAAACTATATTACAGATATTACCATAGATACAGGAAACCTTTTTGATATTGGATTTAGAATAGGAGATGGGGTTAGTACTCCAGATGATTTATTTATGTCTGATGGCCCATGGGGAATAGACGGTAATCAGCCTAATACAACGATACAGGAATACACAGTTTCTCCTAATACAGACGTCTTTGATACGGATGCTTTTCCACTAGAAAGAAATGTGTATTTAGAAGCAACAACAAGTACGTATGTCGCAGCATATAGAGCATTAACACCTCGATTTAAAGCAGTAGATGTAACGACCTATAGCAGCTTTGCACTAGAGGCTAGAGGAACTGGGGATTTAGAAATTACATTTGTAAAACAAAGTATCGAGGCTTGGGAAGATCAGTACAAGCAAACGATAGCACTCACAGATACATTGCAAGATTTTATAGTCCCTGTAGGAGATGCACTATTAGATGATATCGTAACGATCGTTTTTACGATGGTTTCAGAAAGTGGACAACTAGAAACGAAAGAAATGGATATTCAGCATGTGCGTTTTTCAAACGAAACGACACTGGCTACAGATACTTTTGAAACAATACCTGCCAGCCTTAAAAATTATCCAAATCCTTTTACAAATAGCACAACAATACAATTGCCACAAACCGCAAATAACGTACGCATTACGGTATATGATATGTTAGGTAGCATGGTAGACCAACAGGACATACAGACCCAACCAAGTAACCAGACTGTCATTTATAATGCACCGCAACTGGTTACGGGAATGTATGTCTATACGATTACAGATGACACACAAAGCACATTACATGGACGTTTTATGATTAGATAATAATAATAATAATAGTTTTTAAGTTGATTATTTATGGTGGGAAGCCTCTGCAAATTAGAGTTTGTGGGGGTTTTTCTTTGTTTTACAGTGAGATTATGTAGTAGATATTATGTTTTGAGATTGATCACCGTTCATGTCTCTTTGTCGAAATTGTAAAGATTACTTAATTCGTTGACCATTTTGGATACGTTTATTAAGAGTTAACCTCTCTATAGTTTGGTGCGATCAATCGTAATTATAATACGATGCACAGTGTAATTTTTCTTCTTTTACATGTTCTTGTTTTTTTTTTGGTAATGATTTTTTGTTTCTCATACTTATTAATAGATCTATCAATATGGCGGAATCTGAAAAGCCAATTTAAAAGAGAGTAAGAGAATTTAATTTTTTAATACTTATGAAACAAATATCTAAATTTTCAATATTACTTTTATTGATTGTTTCCTTTTCATGCGCTGATGACAATGACATAATTGATGAAACTTCTATAGATACCTCAAATTATATAGTCTATTCTGATAGTGAATATCCTGATGATGATACTAATAATGTGTATGTGAGTGATGGTTACTTAAGAGATTTTTTTGGATGGTCACAAGTTATAACTGGCCCTATTAATGAAATAGATGGGATTCTAGATACTCTTGTAGAAACTGCCTATTGGGAAAATTTTGGTGAGCCTACCATTCCATGTTCTGAATTTGAGCTTCAAGATTTTTATCTTGATTCTTCAGGTAATTTGACTTCTTTGAATAACGCTGTTTTTGAAGTCTGGACAAGACCAATACCACCAGTAAATGGAAATTCTTACCCGGTTTCGGCAAATAGTCCTTTAAATGATGGAATTATTGATGCTCAAGAACAACAAGATTTTATGATCAGGGTATTAAATGCTTTAACCAATTACCCTACCGTTTCAGGAAGTTCAGTACAAGACATTAACATTCAAGGAAGTTATAGTAATACATCTCCTTTTGTTTATATAAGAGTTAAAGTTCGACTTGCAATTTGTTAATAGTTAAGAGTATATGTGTTTTAATCTCCAATTATCTATGAGTTAATAGCTCATAGATAATTGGAGATTACATTCATTTAAAGAAGTGTATTGTGACAGTGTAAGAATGGTGATGCCTGTATAGAATGCATACAGATTTAATAGATATTCATGAAGACTATATACTTATTCTACGACACTGACACCTTTCCAAAAGGCAACACGATTTTTAATACCTTGTGCTAGTTCGCTCACTTCAGGATAAAACCAAGCAGCATCTACATTTTGTTTTCCGTTTACGTCTAACGTATAGTAGTGCGCTTGTCCTTTCCATGGACAGGTAGAATGCATGTCACTCGATTTATAAAACTCTTTTTTAATGCTTTCGTGTGGGAAATAATGATTTCGTTCAATCACGACGGTGTCATTACTTTCTGCAATAATAGTATCATTCCAAATGGCTTTCATAGTACTGTTTATTTAAGCGGAGGCAGAAATCTCATCTGCCGATCGCAATTATTATTTTTAGATTTTTTATTAGTCGTGTCCGACTAAGACATAAGACCGCTTCGCTGTTAGACATAAGACGTAAGACCTAATTGTTCATCATTTGAGAACGAACTGTACATACATATGTTTTCTTTGCCTCCACCTACGATACTAATGTCAAGAATACCTAGGGTTTATTCATTAAAAAGCCTGTGTATTACTTTCTATATATAGCCTTAATAGATGTATAATATATAAGGGATATATTCTTATTTTGCTTTCGCGAAAGCAAACTATTTCTTTTCAAATAGATAATTCTTATAATATCCTTTACTATCTATAAATTGATTTACAATATGTAGCCCAGATTCACTCGCTAGCCAGCTCACAATATCATTATCGTATTTTTGGCTAATTTCTGTGTGAATGGTTTCCCATGGATTAAAGTGAACATTTAAATCTAGTTTGTCAACACGTACCTGTTGCTCTTTTTTACTTACCAAATAGCTTTTTGCAGTACCCGTTTCTGGATCGTAGACTTCCCAATGTGAAAATTCATCTACATCAAAGTTGGCATCCAGTTCTTTATTAATTCTATGTAATACATTTTTGTTAAAGGCTGCGGTAATACCTTCTTTATCATTGTATGCATCTAGAATTGTTTGCGGATTTTTCTTTTGGTCAAATCCCATAAATAATAGGTCACCGATATTCATCCCTTCTCGAATATTTGCTAAAAACTCAATAGCTTGAGGATGTAATAAATTCCCGATGTTGGACCCCAAAACCATGATTACTTTCTTGCGATCGTTATAATGTGTTAGATCTCCTAATACTTCAAAATAAGTACCTTGTTGAGGTTTAATATCTATTCCAGAAATTTCTTTTTGAACACTTTCCTTTAAACCGTCTAACACATTCTGACTTATATCAATGGGTAAGTATGAAAAATCAATTCCTTTTTCAGAAAGATATTTTAATAATACTTTGGTTTTTTTTCCGTCTCCAGCACCTAGTTCAATAAGGTCAAATCCATTTTCTCCTTGAAACGCAGCGCTTATTTCCTCTTTTTGAGAAGATATGATTTCATATTCACAATTGGTAAGATAGTAGGTCGGCATCGCCATAATATCTTGAAAAAGGAGATCTCCTTTTTTATCATAAAAATATTTTGATGATAATGATTTAGGAAAAGAAGAAAGGCCTTTTATAACATCTTCTTCAAATGTAGCCGTATATAGTGTTGTTTTTGTGGTCATGTACTAATGGTCGTAATTAATGGTGTAATCTTTCAATTATTTGGCAAGTCGTATTCCTGTAAATTGCCAGCGTAACCCTGTCTGGAAGAAATTGCGATAGGTAGCACGTGTATGGTTGTTTGATGTGGCCACAGATCCTCCTCGTAGTACTTTCTGATTGACCATAAACTTACCATTGTATTCTCCTAAAGCTCCAGGTGCTTTTGTGTATTTTGGATACGGTAGGTAGGCACTTTCTGTCCATTCCCAGCGTTGTCCCCAATTAAATTGAG
>JBLHOX010000168.1:0-6932 GCA_047623725.1 Dokdonia sp.
ACGTGTTGCCTATAAAACTAGTTCCGATTACATCTAATTTATGTAAAGCAGTACAACTTGAATATTTAAATGCTCGACAGCATCAATCTATTCCTTATGAAATTATAAGAGAGGATGTTTTTGCAGAGACAAGTGTAGATATAGACACATATAGGAAAGGGTATATAAACGTGAAGCAAATAGATGAACAGTTTACTAAAAAAGAGTTTCAAGGATTTGTGAAAAATGATTTGAAAATTCAACGAAAAGTACATTTAGATTTAAACTGTATTATTAAAAATAATGGGATTGAAATACAAATAGTTAGTAGTCAAGATTTGTATGATAAATACAAAGATTCCCTACTCGACATAAGGTGCTTAATTACTACGATGCTTCACAAATTATCACATTAATTAGAGTAATCATATCATAAGAAAATAAATAAGACTTCAAAAAATTGTAAAATATACAAATCATGAAAAAAATAATTTTTTTAATCATATTCTCAGTATTGCCTTTCATTAGTTTTTCTCAGAATGAACTTAGTGGAGTTATTAGTGAAAAAGATACAGGAGAAAGCATTGCGTTTGCAAATGTTATCCTTAGAGATGATACTCAAGAAATAAAAGGAGGAGCAATAAGTGATGAAGTAGGTGCTTTCACTTTAAATGTACCTTCTGGGAAATATGAATTAACAATAAGTTTCTTAGGGTATACATCTTGGGTAAAAGCAATAGATGTTCAAGGGGATATGATTGTAGACACTATTGTTTTAGAGTTATCATCAGAAGGACTGGATGAAGTCATCGTAAAAGGACAAAGAAAAACGATAGAGTATAAAGCAGATCGAATCGTCTTTAATGTAGAAAATAACATTGCAGCGACAGGAGGAGATGCTCTCAGTGTTATAAGTGTTGCACCAGGGCTTGTCGTTCAGAATGGTAATATTAGTTTACTGGGTAAGGGATCTTCTAGAGTAATGATTAATGGACGAATTCTTGAATTAGCAGGAGATGATTTAATAAATTATTTAAACTCTATAGCATCTAGTGATATTAAAAGTATAGAAGTAATTACAAATCCACCAGCCAAGTATGATGCTGCAGGTGATGGAGGTCTAATTAATATAAACCTTAAAAAAGGAGTCAGAGATTCTTGGAAAAATACAACCTCTCTAGTATATGACCAGAATACTTTTAATTTTTATACACTACGGAATAATTTTTTCTATGATAAAAACAAACTTAGATTTTCTTTAAGTACTAGTGCTAGAATTGGTGATGTAAGAAATCAAGGAGATTTTGATATATTTTTTCCAGATGGACCTTGGAGATTAGAAGGAGATGAGAAATCAACAAGAGATAATATTAACGGGCGTGTTACTCTGGATTATGATATTACTGATAATACAACAATAGGAGCCCAGTACTCAGGAAATTACAGCACTCCAGATGGTGATTTTAGAAATGAGATTGCAATTAAGAATACGAGTGATGTTATTCAATCTTTTTTAATCACAGATGGATTTAAGGATAGAGAAAATACTGGGAACTCATATAATGTTCATGCCACAACACAACTGGATACCTTAGGAAGAGAGATATCATTTGATGTAGATTATTTTAACTATAATTCTAAAACAAACAATACTTTTCTAGCTCAAAACTTTACTTCTGATCTTCAATTAATAGATACAGATCTTTCTGCAATAAATGCATCAGATCAAAATATAGATAACTTTAGTGCTGTTGTAGATGTTGAACATCCATTTGAATTTGTAAACTTATCTTATGGAGGTAAGGTTAGTTTTATTAATAGTGAAAGCGCAATCGAATTTTTTGATACTGTTTCAGGAATACCAGTTTTAGATCTTAATCAATCTAATATTTTTGAGTATGAAGAAAATAATCAAGCACTTTATATAAGTGGTTCTAGAAATATTAATGAAAAACTAAGTGCACAAGTAGGATTGCGATTAGAGAGTACGCAAACCGAAGGGTTTTCAAGAACACTAAATCAAACGACAGACAATGATTATGTGAAATTATTTCCTACAGTATATCTAGCATATCAAAAGAATGAGAATCACGGATTTAACTTTAATTATGGGAAGAGAATTAATCGGCCTAATTTTACAGACCTTAATCCATTCAGAGTATATATAAATAGTACTAGTTTTTCAGAAGGAAACCCTTTTTTACAACCTTCTTTTAGTGATAATTTTGATTTCACATATGTGTTCAAAAAGAAATTGAGAATTAATGCTTTCTTAAATGTTGCAACCGATGGATTTGGAGTCGTGTTTACAGCAGACACAACAAATAATACACAAATTATTACAAAACAAAATTATTTTAAAGAATACTATTTTGGTTTAGGAGCAAATTACACACATAAATTGACCTCTTGGTGGAAAAGTCGTAATCTATTATATGTACTTGGATCTGATACTCAATTTGAAGATAATATTAACGCAACCCCTATCAACAGTGCGCAATTATTTTTCTCTACAAATAATACAATTTCATTAGCAAAAACAACAAAGCTACAAATAGATTATATGTACAGTTCTTCATATGAAAGAGGGCTTTACGAATTTGGGTATTCTTCTGGATTAAATATAGGCTTAAGTCAGAGTTTTCTTAACAAGGATTTGCAACTAACATTACTCGTAAATGATGTGTTCAATTCAGCTTTTCTTAGAGACTTTACATCTAATGTAAATGGAGTGAGACAAGTATATAACGAGAATAATAGTAGTAGGTTTTTAAGATTATCGTTAAGCTATAGTTTCGGAAACAATAAAATAAATGTAAGAGAGAGACAGGTTGGTAATAATGAAGAAAAAGGAAGAAGCGGAAACTAATCAAAAGTAGCTTGATAGGAATATATATTAATACTATAAAATTAGAAAAAATGATGCAATTATTTTTATTACACTTTGCAGGCGGAAGCTCATATTCTTATGATTTCTTAAAAGGACATATTCCTAATGATGTAGAAGTTATTTCATTGGAGTTGCCTGGAAGAGGTAAGAGATTTGATCAGCCGGTACTAAAGTCAAAAGAAGAGACTATACAAGATTATACTCGTCAGATCACTGAAATGAGAAATAATGCTCCGTATTGTATTTATGGGCATAGTATGGGTGCAACTTTAGGATTGTCTGTAACTCATGAAATGCAAAAGAGAGGAGATTATCCTGAGTCTTTAATTGTCTCGGGTAATGCGGGTCCAGGAGTATCTTATGATGATCTTGACGAGCCAAAGAAAAAACGATACTTAATGAACGATGAAGAATTTAAAAACGAGTTGCGAGACTTAGGCGGAGTTCCAGAGGAAGTTCTTGTAAATGAAGAATTGTATTCTTTCTTCATGCCTATTATGAGGGCAGATTTTGAAGTTCTAGAAAAGGATGATTATTCAGAAGAAGGTATCGCTCTTAAAGTTCCTATTTATGCACTTATGGGGTCTGAAGAAAAGACAAGTAACAAAATCGATAATTGGGGACGATTTACAGTATCAAATTTCCAAAGGAAAGTATTAGAAGGCAATCATTTCTTTATATATGATCATGTCAAAGAGCTTTCTAAGACTATCATAAACTGTTACGAAGCCCAGCTTCAAATATAAATATTCCCTCACCATTGAGAATATTTGGTTATTAAAAAACAGTTCTTGAATACCACAAGGCAAAATTCTCAATTCTATAATTTTTATTTATCAAAATGCGTAGGCTTTTATGTCTATATAGAAAGGCTATGCATTACACTCAGGTTTTTTGACAAACTCAAAAAAGCAATGAGGTAAAAGGATGTATGCCTTAATCATCTAGGATGATTAAGCACTCTATAAATTATCATGCTGTAATAGCTTGAATCACACTACTCAATTTTAAAACATATCTAATCTCGTGAAAAATCCAATAGAAGTATTGGAGTGGTAAGAATGGGATATTAACTAATAAAAACATAAACAGATGAAAAGGCCATTAAATCAACTCATCAAATTTTCAGAAGGTTTAAGAGAATTGAAAAATAATCCAGTCTTCTTAAATTCTTTTTCCTTTGATACAGGATATTCTAAAGCAAATGTTATTAGGAGAGAGATCGTATCCTCGGCAGATTTTATTAAGTTAAGACTGGAAGAAGAGATACATAATCAACATTTTAGTAATAAACAAAATGTGTATTCTCCAAAACAAATACAGAAAGCATTTTGCTTATTACCTGGAAATGCACCTTTATATGCATTTTGTGCTAAGGTGTTAGTCCCTTGTATGTTGTATGATATTGATTTAACAATATCTTTTCCTTCTAGGTTGAAAACATCAAAAAAATATTTATTAGACTTATTTAGTACATACTTACCTAGTATCACCATTATTGAAGATAGAAATAAAGGAGAACTATTTAACGAGATGATCAATAACTCTGATGTAGATACTATCATTGTTTTTGCTTCAGATGAGTGGATAGGTTCTTATATTCCAGATATTGTTAGAAGTAATAAAAGATTAATTTTTGAAGGTCCTGGAAATGATCCTTGTGTAGTTTTTGAAGATTATAAATCACAAGATGTTGGAGAAATTGCAAAAGCATGCCTTAATAATAGCGGACAGTCTTGTTCTAGTATTAAGCGAGTATATGTTAATAGTAGTGTTTATAGCAACTTTATAAAAGAGTTAGAGTCAGAGATAGACGCAATAATGGTAGAGAATCCTGATTCTATAAATAGTATTAAATCTCCAGGGATACTAACAAAAATAGAATCTCAAATTAATGAGGCAAAACAAAAAGGAGCTAAGATTCTATATGGAGATGGTAAAGTAAGAAATGAACGTTTCTATCCTACTATTGTTTTAAGCCCTAATAACACAAGCCTAGTCTTAGAAGAGAATTTCTTTGCAGTCACACCGGTCGTGGTTTTTGATAACAAGGAAGAACTTGAGACTATGATTTTTGAATCTGATTATGGCTTGAATTGTTCTTTATTCGGGAATATTCCTCAAGACTTTTTAAGAACAATGCAAGATACTCATAAGAGCACTTTTGTTAATTCTACCGTTGTAAATCCTAAAAATTATCACGAGATAACAAAACTAGGAGGATTTAAACGATCTGGATTTATTATTGAAAACGGAATTAAAAGACAAGATTCTTTTTGTCTAGAAGATTTGGTATGGGATGCAAATGCGTATCGCGAAGAAGAATTTTCTTATGATCTAGTGTCAGAATTTATGGATTGATATTCAATCTAATAACGCTTTCGCGAAAGCGGAAAAACAAACAAAAATATTATATAACCACATAAATTATTTTCAAATGAAAAATGACTTAATAGAAATGAGTAAATCAAAATTGATTCCTATAAAATCGATTATAGGATATTCGATATTAGCGATTATATCTGGAATGTCTGGCTTTGCTTTTATTACTGTAATAAACAAGGTTATCAGTATGTCTATAAACCCAGAGATCCCCCAAAATGACAATTATTTATATATGTTTATAGGAGCTATTGTAGTTTTCTTTATAACTAGAAGATGGCTTTCTGGAGGTATTATTAGCTTGTCGCAAAAAATCTTTTGCAATATGAGAAAGGATGTTATGAAGCTTGTTATTAAAGCTCCATATAGAAATTTGCAAGAATCTAAAGATCAGATTTATGCGACATTGACTTCAGATGTGCATAGTATCACAAATGCATCATTATCTGTGATTACATTTTTCTCGTCTATTATATTAATCATTGCCTGCTTTGTGTATATGGCTTATTTATCATTAAGCCTATTTGGATTAAGCTTAGGGATCATTGCTATAGGAGTGGGTGTATATCTTCTTAGGTCACGCAAAAGTGACAAACTATTAAAAGAAGCAAGAGAGTTAGAAGGCGATTTTATGAAGACTTTTAATAGTATCGTAGATGGAGCAAAAGAAATTAATATAAATCTAGATAAAGGGTTTGGTATTTATGATGACAAGCTTGTAGGAATTGTTAATAGAGGAGAGAAAACATACACAAAAGCATTTGTTCATTATGTGAATAGTGAGCTAGTAAGTCAAATTCTTTTTTACGGTCTAATCACATTTGTTCTTATTTATTCGGGTAGCTTATTAGACCTCCCTATTGATATGACAATAGGTTTTGTACTCATATTATTATACTTATTGGGACCTATTGTGAGTGTGATGACACTTATGCCTTCTATGAATCAAGCAAAGGTTTCATTAGGTAAAATGAATAAACTAAAAAGGGATCTTCAGCAAATGGATTATAATGAAGGTATAGAAGAAAAAGAAAAAGGAAAATTTTACGATTTTAATGTATTTGGATTAAAGGATTACTCTTTCTCTTATGGTGAAGATAAATTTTCTGTAGGCCCAATAAACTTAAACATAAATAGAAATGACGTGATCTTTATTCATGGAGGTAATGGAGCTGGAAAAACAACATTTATAAATACGGTGTTAAGGCTATATGATTTAGATAAAGGAGATGCATATATAGATGGTCAAGTAGTTTCTGAAGAAAATATAGATGGTATTAAAGAATTGTTTTCTCCTGTCTTTAGTGACTTTTATCTTTTTGATGAATTTTATGGAATCAAAAATGTAGATGTAGAAAAAGTAAACTACTTCCTTAGGTTATTTGAACTGGAAGAGAAAGTAACACTAAAAGATGGTAAGTTCTCTAGCATTGATTTATCTACAGGACAAAGAAAACGTCTAGCATTAATTAGTTCATTAATAGAAGATAGACCGATATTGGTTTTAGATGAATGGGCTGCAGATCAAGACCCTTATTTCAGGCATAAATTCTATACAGAAATCATCCCAGAAATTGTAAGAGAACACGATAAAACGGTCATTGCAATAACCCATGATGATAAGTACTATGATCAAGCAGATCGTTTATTAAAAATGGAATATGGTACACTTGTAGAATTC
>JBLHOX010000169.1:0-6928 GCA_047623725.1 Dokdonia sp.
CATACTTGGATTTATCTAATAACGCTTTCGCGAAAGCGCCCTTTAGAATAGCCTCTTCATTTTCCATAAATATAGTAACCGCCTCCTCTATTAACGTACCTATAGCAAGCGCCCTGAGGTATCCTACGCGAGCAGCCTTTGTTGTCAGTTCGTGATATTTTTTTGTATTAATATTAGGAACCAACTTTACCATATACTCCAAAGCATAATCCTCAGAAATTAACCCTAGGTTAATCCCGTCTTCAAAATCTATAATCGTATAACAGATATCATCTGCTGCTTCCACCAAGAAAGTCAAAGGATGCCTTGCATAACTTATATCCTTCCCTTCTCTCGTTTGAATCAACCCTAACTCTTCTGCCACATCTATAAAAGATTGCTTCTCACTTTGAAAGAAACCAAATTTCTTATCGGCAATATGCTTTGTCGGTTTTACGGGCAATGATTCTTTTGGGTATTTCATAAAAGCGCCCAGTGTCGCATAAGACAATCGCAAGCCTCCAGAAGCACCTGGCATAGACTCCGTTAATATTTTAAAGCCATTAGCATTTCCTTCAAAAGCACATAAATCTTGATATTCTTTCTCGGTAAGTTGCGATGCAAATCGATTTCCACTTCCATTTTTAAAATATTCGCCTATCGCTTTTTCTCCAGAGTGACCAAAAGGAGGGTTTCCGATATCATGTGCAAGCGCCGCTGCAGCAACAATAGCCCCAAAATCATTAAACTGATACCCGTGTACTTCAGAAAGATGTGGATATTTTTCTAACAATTGTTTTC
Source organism: Dokdonia sp. (assembly GCA_047623725.1). Taxonomy (GTDB): domain Bacteria; phylum Bacteroidota; class Bacteroidia; order Flavobacteriales; family Flavobacteriaceae; genus Dokdonia. The sequence goes on from JBLHOX010000169.1 coordinate 781, forward strand.
CTACCTGCCTTCCTAAAGATCGTCCTACAACTGCCACTTCTAGACTATGTGTAAGTCTTGTATGTACAAAATCGGTTTTAGAAAGCGGGATCACTTGCGTTTTATCTTGAAGACTTCTAAACGCTGAAGAAAAAATAATACGATCATAATCTACCTCAAACCCTAATCGGGTCTCGTCTTGCTCTTTGCGCAATCGTTTATTGGTATCTCCTTGTCTTTTGAGTGATAATAGGCGTTCCCATTGCATCATAGTAGTATCCATTTTATAGTTGCAAGATACGGGTTGTTACGCTTTCGCGAAAGCATAATAACAAGCATCCCAATGAAAGGAAACATAAAGTAAACATTAAAGCAATCCGGTTAACATTAACCTTACACAAACATCACAACCTCCTAAAATAACAATAACACTCGCTTAACCATATAGCAGAAAAGCTAAAGCATCTTTGCATCAAACATTTTAAAGTTTAAATATAACAATCAACAAAATGAAAAAAGTATTTTTAAGTTTAGCATTTATAGGATTGATCTTTGCTAGTTGTGGTAGTGATGATAATGATCCAATCATATCAACTGACGACGATGGCCCAGTAATTCCATCAGAAGTAAATACAGTATTATCTGGACAAATTACTGAAGACATGACATTAACTGCAGATGAAATATGGACACTTGACGGGCGTGTTACTGTAACAAATGGTGCTTGTTTAACTATTGATGCTGGAACAATCATTAAAGGATTAGGAGGTCAAGAAGCAAATGCATCTGTTCTTCTTATTGCTAGAGGCGCTAGTATTAAAGCTAACGGTACTGCTGCACAACCAATCATAATGACATCTACTGCAGATGGTATTGAACAAGGGGAAACGATAGGTACCCTTACAGAAAATGATCGTGGATTATGGGGAGGGCTTATTGTTTTAGGAAATGCTCCAGGTTCTTTTGATGGTGATGTAACAGAGCAACAAATTGAAGGTATTCCTGCAAATGATTCTAATGGATTATACGGAGGGAATGATCCTTCGGACAACTCAGGTTCAATCACATATATCTCTATACGTCATGGGGGAACTGATATTGGAGAAGGAAATGAAATCAATGGTCTTACACTTGGTGGTGTAGGAACTGGAACTGTGATTAACCACGTAGAAGTGGTTGCTAATGTAGATGATGGTATTGAATTTTTTGGAGGTACTGTTAATGCTTCTAACTTAGTTGTATGGGCTCAAGGAGATGATGGTCTTGATATCGATCAAGCCTATTCTGGAACTGTTACTAATTCTGTAGTAATTGCAGGAAATGTATCTGATCACGCATTAGAAATTGACGGACCTGAAGGATCTGCTAATGGTAGTTTTACTCTTGACGGAATTACTTTAATTGGTAATTCAGATACCTCTAGAGGAGAATATGCAGATTACCGTGATGGAGCTCAAGGAACTTGTAACAATGTATTTGCAAGAAATTTCCAAGATGGTAAAGATGTTGAATTAGATAATAACGGTGTTGCTCAAAATTTCCTTGATGGAGATCTTACTTTCACTAATTGGATTATTGAAGGTGTTACTCCTGCAAATTCAATTTTTGTTGAGAAAACAGGAGACAGTGAAATTGATATCATTCTAGGTCCAACATTTACGGAAAGAGCTACAACTTGGACTACTCTTGGAACTTCAGGAGGAGCTAACACATCTGTATTTGGATGGACATTTGCATCTGCATCTGGATCTTTATAATATAAAAAGTTAATTCATATTAACTACTTCAAATATATCATTGCCCACCTATAAATTAAAAGGTGGGCAATTTTATGATTAAATAAACACTTATGAGAACCCTAATTATTTCATTTTTTGTAATCTTTTTAAATATATCATTTGTTATTGCACAAACAGGTAATATCTCTGGAACAATAAACGATGGTCAATTCAACGATATACTCCCTTTTGCAAATATTATTTTACAAGGCACTCAAAAAGGAACCACTTCTGACTTTGAAGGGAAGTATAATTTTGAATTAGAACCTGGAACTTATACCATTGAATATTCATTTGTTGGATATCAAACACAAGCTATTAGTGAGATTGTTGTAAAGACTAACGAAACTACTATTGTTAATATAACACTAGCATCCGAGTCGTTAGAAGAAGTAATTATTACGACTACTCTACGTAAAAATACAGAACAATCTGTGTTAAACATCCAAAAAAATTCTGCACAATTAATGGATGGATTATCTTTAGAAAGTATCAAAAGAACAGGAGCTAGTAATGTTGCTGCTGCCATAAAAAATGTGCCAGGAGTTTCTGTTCAGGGAGGTAAATATGTATATGTACGTGGTTTAGGAGATCGTTATACTAAATCTATTCTAAACGGTGTTGATGTACCTGGATTAGATCCTGATCGCAACACATTACAGTTAGACGTTTTTCCTTCTTCTGTACTAGAAAATATAATTGTTATAAAATCTGCAACAGCAGATCAACCTGCTGATTTTACTGGAGGAGTTGTTGATATTGTAACAAAAGCCATCCCTTCTCGTAAAGAACGAAGTGCTTCTATAGGCGCTTCTTATAATCCTGATTTTCATTTTAATGATCAATACCTTGAAAACAAAAACAGTGACACCGACTTCTTAGGGTTTGATGATGGCTTAAGAGATAATCCTATTAACCCTAACCAACCTATTAATACCCCACAAGAAAGTCCTAATACAATCGAAGCATTAACAGGACTATTCAATCCTCAACTAGCTGCTATCAATAAAAGCAATGGAAGTGATTTTAATTTCTCATATGCACAGGGAAATTCTTATGATGTTGGAGAAAATAGATTAGGATATGTAGCCTCTTTAAGTTACAGTAATAAAACCACTTTTTATGAAGATTATATAGATGGTCAATTATTCAGAAAACCACCTAATAACGAAACCTCTAATGAGCTACAAATAGATAGAACACAGCAAGGTCAAAGTGGAAGGAACAATGTATTAATTAGTGCGTTGGGAGGATTATCATATAAAACCAAAAAATCAAAATACCGTTTTAATATATTACACGTTCAAAATGGTGAATCTGGTGCCGCTATTAATACCCGTGAAAATAGAATAGGGAATAGTAATACGAGTATTAGAAACGTTTTAACATATACTCAAAGAAGCATTACAAATATACTCTTAAGTGGAAAACACACTAATGAAGATGCAAGCTGGATTACAGAATGGAAAGTATCTCCTTCAATTTCTAATGTAGATGATAAAGATTTTAGAGTGACTCCTTTCTTAATTGAAGATGATGGAGATTTAAGTATAAGTTCTAGTGAAACCGGGGATCCTATACGTTTTTACAGAGAATTAGATGAAATCAATATTGCAAACAGACTAGACTTCACTCGTAAACATGAATTATTTGATGGAGATGCCAAATTAAAATTTGGAGCAGCATACACTTATAAACAACGAGATTTTAGAACTGACAGATTCTCTTTTAGAGCTAATAACCCTATAACATTTACAGGTGATCCTAATGAAGTATTAGGTCAAAACATATTTGATGCTGATACTGGAGAAGGTTTTTTTGTAAGAAGAAATACGAGTGATCTTGATATTTTTGACTCTAATGCAACTATTGCTGCAGCCTACATAAGTGAAGAAATTCACCCAACTACCTGGTTTACGGCTGTTTTAGGTATTCGTTTTGAAAAATTTGATTTGAACTTTACAGGAATTGATCCTTCTGGGGGTGTATTTACACCTTTAGATAATGAAAAAATCATTGACAAATCAGACTTTTTCCCTTCTGCAAATTTAATTTTCAACTTAAACGAAGAAGGAAGTCAAAAAGTAAGAACATCATATTCACGTACTACAGCTAGACCTTCATTTAAAGAAGCATCATCAGTATTCATTTTCAACCCTATTCAAGCAATTACAGAACTTGGTAATCTTGAGTTAGAGCCTTCTTATATAAACAACCTTGATCTTAGGTATGAAATTTACGGAGAGAATGAAAAGAAATTTCAAGCAGGAGATTTCTTTGCCGTCAGTGGTTTTTACAAAATATTTAAAGACCCTATTGAGCAAATATTTTTTATAGCAGATCCTAGCCAGATTACCTGGGACAATTTGGGAGATGCAAATGTGATTGGAGCTGAAATAGAACTACGTAAAAACCTTGGCTTTATAGGGCTTGCTAATTTTTCGTTTAATATGAACTTCTCTCTTATAGAATCTGACGAGGAGTTTAGTGAAGATGAGCGTGCCTCTAGAGAAGCTGTACTAAGACCGGGAGAATCATTAGATAGTGGTCGTCAATTACAAGGTCAATCGCCTTTCTTATTAAATACTGGTCTTGCATATAATTCTGAAGAAAAAGGATGGAGAGCAGGATTATTCTTTAATGTACAAGGGAAAACATTGCAAATTGTAGGTGCTAGAGAAACCCCAGATGTGTTTACATTACCTTTCCACGATCTTAAATTTAATATTTCTAAAAGCTTTGGAGAAGACAGTAACTCTACATTAACTTTTAAGGTAGGAAACTTATTAGATGATGATATTGAGAGTGTTTTTGAATCTTTTGATGCTCAAGCTCAAATATATTCAAGATGGAGTCCTGGTCAAAATTTCAGTTTAAATTATAGCTTTAAATTTTAATTTTGAACTTCAAGAATTAGCCAACAAAAAAACCTTGCAATTTAAATTGGAAGGTTTTTTTATTTTAAGATGATATCTCATGCTTAAATATGTAATCAATTATACAGGGAAAACTTACTTATTACTCACAACTCGAGAATCTTCATTCTTCCAAGTACTCACGGCAGCAATACGAGAATCTTTATAATCTACCTCTGTAAGAGTATCTTGATTCCAGAAAAACCACTTACCTACTTTAGCTCCGTTATCATATTTTGCAGTAGCCGTTTTATTTCCTTCTGCATTATAACTTATCCACTCTCCTGTAAGTTTTCCATCTTCGGTAAAAAAACCTGTTTGACTTACAACACCATTATCAAAATACAGAACAGCTTCAATGCGATCTCCATTTTGTATATATGTATTCTTCTTAATTCTTTCTTGTGCTTGAACTGTCACAAACCCAAAAACTAATACCAATATCAGTGCTATCTTTTTCATAATATATTATACGTTTTGTTTGTCGACAACACTAAATTAATAAATTCCTAACAATTAAGAAAGCTTTTGGTAACATTAAATTTACATTGAAAACTTAATACATTAATAATCAGTTGTTTATGTAAAAAGCAATTACAGTCTTATCATAAAAGAATTAAAGATTACCTAATCTTATGATTACACTAGAACAAGAAATGTGTATGATATTTGTAGTCCTTCATAGAAGGAAACATTTCATTATCATTAGTTTTTGTCGACCAGGTTTTGAAGTGAGGGCTGCCAATAGGCAGCCCTATTTTTTTCACTTAATCGTAATCTACCCCTAACATTAAGTTAACATTAAGATCGGTTCTTTGCACTCGACAAAAACTAATACTATAATGAAACTTAAGCTTACCCTACTAGCGGTACTTTTCTGTACTTGCTTTTCTTTTACTGTAAACGCACAGAAGACTGTTGACTCTAAATTTGGAAAAGGTATTTTTAACGTCATCGCAAAAGACAGTTCTTGGAGCATGAAATTTGCAACACGTATGCAATTCTTATCTACCTCTGTTCTTTCTGCTAATGATCCAAACTCTGCTGAGGTAGATCAAAATTTCCTAATACGTAGAGCTCGTTTCAAATTTGATGGTTTTGCATTTAGTCCAAAATTAAAATACAAGTTTGAGTTAGGACTTTCTAATAGAGATATCTCTGGCGGAAGCCAGTTTACACGTGATACTCCGAGATATATTCTTGATGCGGTTGTGATGTGGCATTTTGCGCCAGATTGGGAATTATGGGTAGGTCAAACAAAACTACCAGGAAACATAGAACGTGTGGTTTCTTCTGGAAACTTACAGTTTGTAGATCGTTCTATATTAAACTCTCGCTTTAACATAGACCGGGATGTTGGATTACAGTTACGTCACAAGGACAAACTAGGTAAAGACTTTGTGATTAGAGAAAAAATTGCTGTTTCTCAAGGAGAAGGAAGAAACGTTACACAAGGGAATCAAGGTGGACTACAAT
>JBLHOX010000170.1:0-6918 GCA_047623725.1 Dokdonia sp.
TTTTTTGCGAAGGTTTCGTATGAGCGTATGGTCAAAGAAATGGGCTATAATTCAGAGACCGTTGCAAGACAACGGGTGTTTAAGTGCAAAGCAAAATTAACACAAACCATCACCAGTGATCATCGTTATAATTCCTTAAAAGAATTATGAATCCAGAAGAAGAAAGTAAACATATAGAGTCCTATTTGCTAGGAAATCTATCTAAAGAAGAAGTCGCACTTGTAGAAAAACGGATGTCTGAAGATATACGCTTTCGCGAAAGCGTACTCTTGCACAAACAACTTTTTGAGTCACTCTCAGAAAACAATTGGAGTTCTGCAAAAAATGTAGACATAAAACGACTTCAAGAATATGAACAGTTGTATAGAGATAAAGAAACGTTACAACTCAAAGAAACGCTTAAAAATGCGAATCGTACCTATCAAAAACAACATTCAAAAAGTAATAAATCAATACTGTTTTATCTAAGCGCAGCTCTTATAGCTGTCACCATTACGATAGGGACATTACTCCCAGAACAGCTAACACCACAGGAATTATATGTGGAGTATTATACCGTATCTGATATTCCTTCTTTAGTATCTCGTGGGGGAGAAGAAGATACCTCACTCATTGATGCAGAACGTTATTTTGAGGAAGGGGATTATGAAAAAGCCCTCGCGATACTTATTCCTAAAGTAACTGTTACAATAAAAAATAAAGCAAGTGTATTACTTTATAAAGGAATTTCAGAAATGGAGTTGGAGCAATATGAAAAAGCAGCTGCTACTTTTGACCAACTCATAGAGAGTGATTTAATGGATGCTCCTATGGGATTATGGTATAAGGCGTTACTTTATTTAAAAACAGGAGATACAGAAAAAGCAAAAGAGCTACTACTTCAAATTAATGCGTCTTCTTCAAATTATAAGTATACAGAAGCAAAAGCAGTATTAGAAGAGCTATAATTTATTTTAAAAAGAATCTAAGTATATTATTAACAATTGATTGCGATCTTTTAATTATAATTTTCACTTTTTTAGGGTAAGAATTCTTTTTGTCTAGAACATATAGGTGTTTACAAAAAACAGCTACGTATGGACGAATTGGTTTTTCGCTTTTTAATACAGTCACACATTACTTCGTTTACAAAAGAGGATATATATCTTCAATTACTTTCTCATACAGACTATCCAAGCCTTAAGGCGATTACAGATACACTAGATTATTTTGGTATAGAGTCCTTAGCGGCTAATGTTCCTAAAGATGCATTGTCTCAATTGCCTAAATCATTCTTGGCACTTGTAGAAAAACAAGGGAGTACAGAACTTGTTTTAGTCACTCAATCTAAAAAAAGAATTCAGGTTAGAACACTAGAGAATAAAAAGGAAACACGTTCTCTTGAAAATTTTTCTACTCAATGGACAGGTACTATTATCGCCATAGAGCAAGAAGAAAAAAAGGCTTCGATAGTATGGAGTTCTTCTAGTATAGCGTCAATGATTATGATTGGTGTATTGTTATTGTTAGTACTGACAACAATTATATCTGGAAATGAAATTACGCATGCTTTGTATGTGTTGCTTACGGCGGTAGGTATAGCTATAAGTTACCTCATTACTAAAGAAAGTATGGGCTTAAAAGATAATGTATCTGCTAAAGTATGTAATGCTTTAGCATCTAAGGCAGATAGTTGTAATGCCGTTATAACATCAAAAGAAGGAGAAATAGGAAAAGGATTTGGGTTAGGAGATGCCTCTATGGTATACTTTGTCAGCTTATTTTTTATAACAACATTTTTAGGGGTTCAAACGAGTGGGTTATTTGTGGTGTCCATTGGAACACTATTTATAGCTGGGTACTCAGTATATCTTCAGGGGATACAATTAAAGCAGTGGTGCGGTTTATGCTTGTTGATTTCTGTGGTATTAATATCCCAATTTGGAGCATTATTAGGAATGTTTTCAGGTTGGGATTTCTCTTTGAATTATACACTAAAAATACTTGCTTTAAGTATAATCATAGTTGTTTTATGGTGGCAAGTAAAACCATTAATACTAAAAAACAAAGAGCTTCTTAAAACAAAGAAAGATTATTTTAAACGAAATAAAACATTTTTTTCCGCAGCGCTTCAAAATGGGACTGTAAAAAACCTACACAGTCTTCCTAGAGAAGTTCAAGTGCATTTTGGAGATCCTATGCTCCTATACAAATTACAGCATATACCAATCCTCTGTGTGGGTATTGCGTAGCTGCGTTTGAGATGTATGATAGATTGTTGGTTCACCATCCAAAAGAAATAGGAATACAATTGATTTTTAACACGCCTGAGGATGCTGAAAACCCATCTACTCAAATTGCAAAACAAGTTGTAGAGATCTATCATAAAAGTTCAGAAAAAGCTTTTGAGGCATTAAAAGATTGGTTTTCGCATAGAGATGTAAAAGGTTGGCAAGAAAGCTATGGATATGGAAACTCTATGCTTCTTATGGATGATCGCATTCTACAAATGCATCGTGATGTAGCAAATCAAAATGATATTCAATATACCCCAGAAACATTGATTGGAAATCAGAAGTTTCCTAAAACATATTATGAATATGAGGATCTCTTTTTTTTTGTTGACACTTTAAAAGCACCATCAAATTCAGAGATTCAATTAAGGGTAGAAGAAATTTTATAAAATAAAAGAGCCCGTGGTCACTGGGCTCTCAATACATTCTTGCAAGGACAGACACAAGCTGTGAGTGTCTCAAAATGTTCACAGTAAAATTAATTATAAATTTTACGATGATGTTAAAAAATATTTTAAAACTAGAAGGAGTTCAAGAGTTAAATAAGAACCAACAGAAGTATATCCAAGGAGCTATAAATATTGGGGTGGGTAGCTGTGAACAACAAGGACTTCATAGTTCTTTAGGGAGTTGTAATACTTGGTGTGATACACCTGATTTTGTATGTCTGCAAGATAGTGTTAGTTGTTGTTATTCCTGTGTAATTAATGTTGATACAGAAATGAAATAGAAACAGTTTAAAAATAAAAGAGCCCAGCGGTCACTGGGCTCTCAAAAGATTCTTGCAAGGACAGACACAAACTGTGAGTGTCTCAAAATGTTCACAGTAAAATTAATTATAAATTTTACAATTATGTTAAAAAACATTTTAAAATTAGAAGGAGCTCAACAATTAAACAAAACTGAGCAAAGAAGTATTCAAGGAGGAGGCCCTAGAGAGCAATGCGAAATTTTAGGAGGAAATTGGAATTGTGTAACTAATTCTTCAACTTTTATAATGAGATGCGAATGTTCTGGCATGACTTTGCCAGATCCGCCTAATGAAAAATAATTACGATACTTTTTTAAACATACATTTTCACGTTATGTTAAAAAGAGTTTTAAATCTAATTGTAATCCAGAAGTTGGACAAATACTAACAAAATCAAGTGTTAGATATTGATCCTATTGGAGTAGGTCATACATGCAATAAATATTTTGGATGTATTGACGCTTATATCAATATATGTGCGCCTTATGTAGAGCCACTGTGTAGATAAAGCAATTGTTGTTTTTTGAGATTTGCACGGGAGATAGTAGTGTAGTTGCTATTTCTCGTGTTTTCTTTTGGTGTACACGTAATGTCTGATATAATAAAAGCCAATAAGGAATAAGACTATGAGTACGATCCAGATATATAAAGTGTAGGAAGGTGTAGAAGTGATATTATTATTGCCTAAAAGAATTGTAGATGCCCAATAATAAGGAGATGCTTCAGATCCGGAATGCTGTTGTAAATAGGAATGCTTTGAGTTATATAAGGCTTTAGAAGTGGTTTGTCCTTTGCTGAGGTTACTATAAAAGCCATCTGTTATATACGCTGTAGATTTATCGTCAATACTCCATAAGGTAGAAATGACACTTTCTGCTCCAGCATAGAAAAAACCTCTGGCAAGACTCATGACGCCTTCACCTGCTTCGTTTTCTCCTAAGGTTGTATTACAACCACTTAAAAATACAAGAGAGGCATTATTTTCGGTAAGGTAGAGTTCTTCGAGCGTTATTTTTTCATCCCGAAAAGCAATCCAGGGAGACGTAGTGTCTGAGATATCAGCATGCGTGGCTAGGTGAATAATGGTATGTTGACCTAGTGCATCTAAAAATGCTTGTTTTGTTCCTTTATCTTCTAATAAAGTATCTCCAGAATAATAAGAACCTATACTATTGATTTCTTGTAAGCTATAGTCTAATGAAGCCAGTTGCGTGTCTTTAAAATGTACTGGTGCCATACCTAGATAAGTGTGTTTTTGTTTTGTAGTTTCTCGCGCTATATTTTTTATAAATGAATTAGAATATACGTACCGTATTTCAGCATCATGTATAAAATACGATGTTGTATCAGAAGTTGTAGAAAGTGCTTCAAAAGGTAAAAAAGATAAGTAACTATCTGGAGAGATAATCAGCTTTTTGTTTTTAATATCACCTCGTAGTTCTTCTGTCGGGAATACTGTTTTATAGATCGTATATGAAAGAGTAGTGTACTTGTCAATATCTTCTTGTGTTTTAAAAGGACGTTTCAGATATGTTAATAGTGTTTGGATATTGGTTTCTAATATATTGGTGTCTTCTATTTCAAAGAAATCGTTTTTCTCTTTAGTGGTGATAAGAAGATACCCTCTATTGTTATTTGAATAAAGACCATATCCGTTATCATTAGAGATATGATAATTAATCATCACTTCATTTTCTGCTAGTGATCCTTGTACCTCTTCTAACGATAAAATAGTTGGCTCAAAAGAGATTTGCTTTTCAGGAAGCACATCATTTCGTAATTGTTCTAGAGCTCTCTTTTTGTCTACTAATGTTCTGTATAGTGTACTTGTTGTTGAAGTGTCTAATGTTTCTGTACGTGTTCTGAGAAGTTGTTCTTGTGCAAAAATATCTCGTTGTAATGTTTGTTCCTGTGCAATAAGATCAGGTGATATCGTAAGCGATCGTTTATATGCTTGAGACGCTAGATCTTCCATTAAAAGGAGCGCCTTGTTTTTTTCTATAAAATAATGCGCTTGCTCTATGTTTTTATTGAGATAACAGGCTCTAATCGCTTTTCCATAGATACTTGTACTTAGATTTCTCCAAAAGAGTCGAGAAGTAAACTCACTACTATCTACTTTCAAAAGATCAATGAGTTGATCTCCCATCGTAAAATAGGCAATACACTTTTCTAATAATAGGGGATCTTTTGTTTCTTCATAATACCGTAAATAGGTTTGTGCCAGAGTAGAGAGTTGTGTTAAAAGATTTTGTTTGTAGGAGGAGGCTAGGAATACTTCACGATAATCCTGAGTGTGATCGTTAAAATTTTCTTGAGTAATACTTTGTAATGCTTGCTGCGCATATTGTATAGATTCTGAATAATTCCCAAAATAACCATACGCAAAACTTATATTACCTGTTATCATATGATAGGCTAAAGAGTCTTTTTTGGAAGTAATACTTAATGCTTTTTTATCATAAGACAATGCTTTATTTAAATCAGTGGTTTGATGTAAATTCCCTAATTCTATATACATATTTCTTATCCTAGTAGTATCCTGAAGCTCTTTGGCTAATTGTAAAGCTTCTTCATAATACTGTTGAGAAAGGTTTATATCTAATGTTTCTGATTTATTATAGAGAGCAGCAAGACAGGATTTAATACGGTATTTAATAACTGTAGAGGTCTCAATTTTGGAAAGTAGGTTATCACCTTTTTTTGCATAGGTAACACCTTCTATAAAGTGCTTTTTAGTGTTGAATTCCATTAGATTATAGGCGGTCCTATAATACATATCTACAATGAACGAAGAAGGTTGTTTAGCTTCTAGTTTTTCTAGTAGTGCTTTGTAATAAAGATCAGCTTTGTGAAAATCTTTTATCTTATTGTAAGTGTACGCTATTCCTGAGAATGCTTGATTTGTGTTTTTATTATCAATTTCAAAATTAATAATAGTGTTATAGCTGTCAATAGCGTTTTTATATTGATAATTAAGATTGTAATAAAAACTTAGAAAAAGACTGCTCTTTTGAGCAAATACAGAATCTTTAGTACGAGTAATAGAGTTATTGAAAGATTTTTTTTGATAAGAAATTGCTTTCTCAAGATTATTCTGTTTGTAATACCAAAAGGCAGTAGTATGGTAATCTACATATAAGGAGTCCTTGTTCTGTTCTTCCCAAGTAGTAAATAAAGAATCTAATTGTTGTGATTTTTGAGTATTATCAATTTCAGAATTAATAATGGATTGTAGTTTAGTTGTGTTTTGAGCAATAGTTATTGTATAAAAAAGAAAAATCACCCATCGTAATTTTTTGAAATACGACAAGTGATTTTTTTTAATGACCTTTAGAATAAAAATCATATTATTCTAAGTGAGTTATCCTTAATTAGTAGTTTGAGGAACAAAATCAACTCCTTCTGGCAAGTCTTGTCCTTCTGATGTATTACCAGTTCCTTCAGGTTTAGAATCCTCATCAAGACACCAAACCTGATGAAATGGATAATTAGCTGGTTGGCTTGGAGCTGCATACCAAACAGCGTTTTGGAAAAACACTTGTTTTATACCTTGAATAGACGCTGCTGAATGAATTGCAGGATCAAAATACACATCATAACATGGGTCTATGTATACTAATTCTTCAGAAATACTTATATCTATTGTAGAAATAGAGATAACGTCTGCCGTTGCTTCGCTTTCACACAATAAAATGTTACTGTTTGTATTTGACAATCCCATTAAAAGTGTAAAAAGGCCAATAATTGTTGTTTTCATAATTAAATTTTTGCATATCCGTAATTATTCCATTTTTATGGAATATTGCCTATATTTGATTAAATCAGGTAATTATAGGTTATGAATATATTTTCATTTTCGGTACATTTTACAGACGAAGAATCCTGTAGACT
>JBLHOX010000171.1:0-6872 GCA_047623725.1 Dokdonia sp.
CAAAAGTTTACTATTTAAGTATTTGATTATTAGTATTTTGACTTAATTTTTGTTTTCAAAAACATTTTCGTTATTCATAAAAGTTTACGTAAACTTTTATCGGTGTATACTTCAAAAGTTGCCTATCTACGACAATTTTGTACCTTTAAATGGTTGTTCATATAATACCATCCAACTATGAAAGTCATTACAAATATTCTTAAAGCGTCATTTTTACTACTACTATTCTTTAGTGCTTCTAGCTTTAGTATCGTAGATCCTGATGATGCAATTACTGATGATTCTCAAATTGTTATTGAATCTCAAATGGCTCAAGCAAATAAATATAAGATACAATCAATTAAATATACAGAAGAAGGGAAAGCAGAACTCGCTGTTGAAAGTATTAGAAATTACATTTTGGCAACAGGTGATTTTTCTATATTAGAAAATAGTGCGTATGGAGGAAATAGTAAATATGAAGGGATCTATGAAAATGAAAGTTTTATTGCATTAAAAAATGAGTATAAAGTAAAGTTTAGTGTAAGTACGTTCTTTTATTTATATGTAGGACTTATAGGTATTTTTATTGCAGTCATACTTAACTTGAGAAGAAGAACAGATAGGGTTGCAAATGGACTTATAGGACTATTTGTCTTTATGCATTCCATTTTCTTAATTCATACTACATTATATTTAAGTAACTATACCTTTTACCAGCCACATACATTAACGACATCAACCATTCTGTCATTTATGTATGGTCCTGTACTCTATTTTTATTTCAAAAAAATTACACAAAATTACAAATTCAAAAAAGCAGACCTTGTACATTTATTACCTACCCTAGGTTTTATTATTGTCTTTATTCCTATTTATAGCTTGTCTGCAGAAGAGAAGTTAAAAGTGATGCTTGGCGTAGGACAATATGATCAACATCCATATTTGTTTCAGATTGCTACTTTAAAAGTAATATCCCTTATGGTATATGGTTACTTTACTTTTCGATTATATATTAAAAGCGCAAAAAAATCTGCTAAGATATCACCTAAAAAAGTAAAGCTTCAACGTACAATTATGATCATTCACAGTGTATATGCTATTTCTTACCTTGTATATGCTGCAAATATTATAGCAGTAGGTTTTGAAGGGATTCTTTTTAATATCCAATTTTTTGCCATGACTGTATTAGTACTTTATGTAGGGTATATCGCTTATGCAAACCCGCAAGTACTCGTTGGTACAGTTCAAATTATAAAAAAGCAAATTGTCAAATACAAAAATTCTGGACTTACAACAAGCTTTTCTACAGAGCTAAAAGAAGAATTGGTGAAGCTACTTGAAGTAGAAAAAGTATATCGCCAAAACTCTATAAAACTTGAAACCATCGCTGACCGTTTAGGAACGACGCGTCATAATGCCTCTCAAGTAATTAATGAACATTTTGGGCTTAACTTCTTTGAGCTTATCAATAAGTATCGAGTAGAGGAGGCTATGGAATTACTCAAGTCTAATAAGGAGAATCTTAATATCATAGATATTGCTTATGAAGTTGGGTATAATAATAAAGTGACCTTTAATAAGTCATTTAAACGCTTTAGCAACTTGACACCTTCTCAATTTATGAAGATGGAGAGAAGCGTCGCATAATCCCTATTATTCTATAGTATAGGTATCATATTCATAGGTTGCTCTTAAATACGTTGGGTTTTGTTCAGCATCGGTTCTGTAGCTTTTACGCTTTCGCGAAAGCATAAACCCATGTACATCAATCATTTCTTCATTAATGATAAGACTATAGTGACCTGATGTTTGCACCCAATAGCCTTTCCATGCTAATGTTTTTTCTTCATAGTAATGCCTCCATACATCTTTAGACCCTTGAAACGTGACTTTTAAAATATGGCAAGACGTCTGTTGAAATTCTGTAGTACCTTCATACGTTAGTGTCGCAGACGGGCTGTCAAGCGTAAATGGAAGCCCTACTACAAAAGTAGCAGCATCGAGTTTTGATTGTAATTGTTTTGAAGTAACACGTGCGTCTGATACGCCATTTTTAATTTGATAGATTGCACTATCTGAACGATGTATCTCATATAATGTATCTCTTTGAACCCAGGTTACTTCGCGATTTACCCCATCTGTAAAATCATACGCATGCTTTTCTGTGAGGTCTTTTTCTATAGTACCATCTTCATAAAACAATTGAAAAGACTTTTTGTAAGACATCTTCTTTATAGTATTCCAAGAATCTTTCCCGCCATTTTTATCCATAATAGCTTCTAGTAGCGATGTTCCTGTGTAATCAGGCTCTTGATCGGGTAGTATATATCCTATAATCTTAAAAAGTATATACCCTATAATTATAATTCCTATCGCGTAGATAAAGAAATCAGATTTGCTTTTTTCTGCCATATTTTATTCTTTTTTTACTAGGATTATTTGGGTATAGAGCTTGACAATATCTTAGGATAAAGATACTATGAATTGTTATTCCATGTAGGTGTTTAAAAAAATACAGGTAGATTTTTCTCGCAATTTATAAACGCATCCTATTTCTTGTTTCTAATTATGGAACTATACGTATAAGAATTCAAGTAATTATACTCTTAATTAACTATTTGATTTACAGTATTTTTAGTGTTATTAATCATAACCAAAAGATATGAAATCAATACAGAAATTACCGCTTTATCTAGCGATGACAAGTTTTTGTTTCTTAATGATCGTATTGGGTTGTTCAAAATCTGATACCTATGTAACATTTTCTAATGAACCAGATGCAAAAATGGCTGCATACCATACTGATATGTATGTATGGAAAAAAATGGTAAGAAGCTTTCAAATAGAAACAGAAAGCCCTACCAATCTAGATTGGGAACTTTGGTCTACAACAGAACATGCGTACAGTAATCCTTGTGATAGTGTTGCTTGGCCTTTAGATGAAATTGACTTATTAGATGCCACCCCAAAAATGGTTGCTATTCTAGATGGCATTAATAACAGTCCAGGGAATTTTGTGACGACAGACTTTGCGTTTTTAACACTCAATCTTACAACGCCATACTATGAAGAATTGCGTATTAATCTATAGAATTCCTCGAGGTTCTACCTCGGGGTCAAAGAGGAAAGTTTGAAAACGGATAGTTTTCATAAAACTAAAAATAAGTTTTTTCCGCTTGATACCTCGATGGCTCTGCCTCGGGGTAGTTCATTAAAGCTATGTTTGAGTATATACAAAAAATGGGATTGTATAATCAAAATAAAGTCTACGAAATGGCGAGAACAAATAGTATTAATTTTCCGTCAGATGCTATGATGATAAAGGCACAATGGCTCCCTATAGATGAACTAGAGGCAGATGGTAAGGATGTAGCCATGTATTATCAAAAAGTAATTAGTGGATATAATGCTGTAGATACCATCGTTACAAAGAAAACAAAAATGGGGCTCGTTGCTTTTCATCTTGTAACTCATGAATTACCTAATTGGGTATGGTCTACTTTTGAACATTCGAGCAATGTGGGTTTATGTGATTATATAGGATGTAAAGATGATTTTGGGTGTACTCAGAGGTACATACCACCTCATAAAGATGTTAATAAAGGATATGATATAGGTAAGACAACACCAAAACTCAAAGCATTATTTAAAGAATTTGGAGTCCCAAATGTATTTGAAAACTATAGATTAAAAGGAAGCCAAACAGAATATACATCTACCCAAGGCGATACATTATTGCTAGGGAATTCTATCTTAGAAGCAAATCTTGTCACCTCTTCATCCTGTATTTCTTGCCATGCAAGAGCTACTGTTAATAATATAAAAAATAGCGATGGGCAACGTGGTAATTTGGGGATGTTTATTATAGATAGTACACAAGGGAGTATTGATCTCGCTAGTACCATTAATTTTCAAACAGCATCAGATACAACAACACTTGGTTTTCATCCTGTAGCATATTCAGGTACTCCTGTGCCAGAAGATTATCTTACAAGCACGTCAGATCCGGATTCTACATATTACCAAACAAATTTTATGTGGCAACTAGCACAACATGCAAAACCTTGCTCAAATGATTAAGATGCTATCAAAATAAATATAGATCCCCTGCCATATGGTAGGGGGATTTTTTTTGTAAAAAAATCATATAAAATGTATACGTAGGGAGTTATAAAACAATCAACAGTTCTTTTCATAAAATTGTTGATTACTTCTCTTTTATGAGGTTTTATAAGCGCTTATGATGTCTTATATTAGCCATTCTACCTACAATTATGACGAAAGAAACACAATATAACGAGGACAATATACGATCGCTTGATTGGAAGGAGCATATTCGTATGCGACCAGGGATGTATATTGGAAAACTTGGTGACGGTTCTAGTGCAGATGACGGTATTTATATTCTAGTAAAAGAAGTACTAGATAACTGTATCGATGAGTTTGTGATGGGAGCTGGAAAGACTATCGAGATTTCCATTCAAGGTGAAAAAGTAATCGTACGTGATTATGGACGTGGGATTCCGCTTGGAAAAGTTGTAGATGTGGTTTCAAAAATGAATACGGGAGGGAAGTATGATTCTCGTGCATTTAAGAAGTCAGTAGGGCTGAATGGAGTAGGTACCAAAGCGGTAAATGCACTCTCAAGCTTTTTTAGAGTAGAATCTACCCGTGATGGTAAATCAGCTTCGGCAGAGTTTACACGAGGAGAATTAAATAATCAAGATTTATTAGATGAAACGTCTCGTCGTAGAGGAACAAAAGTTTCTTTTACGCCTGATGAGAAGATTTTTAAAAATTATAAATACCGTAGTGAGTACGTAGAACGTCTCATTAAAAACTATGTATACCTTAACCCTGGATTAACGATCATTTTTAATGGTGAAAAGTTCTTTTCAGAAAATGGATTAAAAGATTTATTATCAGAAAGTATTGCTGAAGGAGATCGATTATATCCTATCATTCATTTGAAGGGAGAAGATATAGAAATAGCGATTACACATAGTAAAACGCAATATTCAGAAGAGTATCATTCGTTTGTGAATGGGCAAAATACCACACAAGGTGGGACACACCAGGCAGCTTTTCGCGAAAGCGTAGTAAAAACAATTAGAGAGTATTACGGTAAAAACTATGAGGCTTCAGATATTCGTAAGTCTATCGTGTCTGCCATTAGTATCAAAGTGATGGAACCTATATTTGAATCCCAAACAAAAACGAAATTGGGAAGTACAGATATGGGAGGTGACTTGCCTACGGTACGTACGCATATCAATGATTTTCTTAAAACGTCACTCGATAATTTTTTACATAAAAACCCTGAGGTTACAGATGCTTTACAGCGAAAGATATTACAGGCAGAACGAGAACGTAAAGACTTATCTGGTATCCGGAAGTTAGCAAGAGATAGAGCAAAAAAATCAAACTTACACAATAAAAAATTGAGAGATTGCCGTATCCACCTTACCGATAGTAAGAAAGAACGCAATCTAGAATCTACCTTATTTATTACAGAGGGAGACTCAGCAAGTGGATCGATTACAAAATCAAGAGATGTAAATACACAAGCCGTTTTTAGTTTAAAAGGAAAGCCTTTAAATAGCTACGGACTCACCAAGAAGATTGTGTATGAAAACGAAGAATTTAATCTCCTACAGGCGGCACTTAATATAGAGGAGTCTATCGGGGATTTACGTTATAACAATATCGTCATCGCTACCGATGCCGATGTAGATGGGATGCACATCCGATTGCTGTTGATTACGTTCTTTTTACAGTTTTTCCCAGAACTTATTAAAGAGGGCCATTTATATATTTTGGAAACCCCCTTGTTTAGAGTTCGTAATAAAAAAGAAACGATCTATTGTTATAGTGAGCAAGAGCGACAAGATGCGATGGCTAAATTAGGGGCAAAACCTGAGATCACCCGATTTAAGGGACTTGGAGAGATTTCTCCAGATGAGTTCCAATTTTTTATTGGAGAAGATATTCGTCTGGCACCCGTGATGCTAGATAAAGCCTTAATGATTGAAGATTTACTCTCTTTCTATATGGGGAAAAATACACCAGATCGTCAGAAATTTATTATTGAAAATCTAAAAGTAGAACTGGATAGAGTGGTAGAGGATTAAAAGGTTTATTTTGCTTTCGCGAAAGCAAAAAACATACATACGTATTTGCATATTACTAAAAACTAACGGACTTTATTGACCAATGAGTGAAGAAATAAACGAGCATAACGAAGAAGAGTTAAACGAAGAGATGCTGCCTCAGGAGGGAGGGGAAGTTACAGGAGAAACGATTACTCGAGTATCGGGCATGTTTCAAGACTGGTTTCTAGACTATGCTTCTTATGTAATTCTAGAACGTGCTGTACCCGCTATAGAAGATGGTTTTAAACCTGTGCAACGTCGTATTATGCATGCGCTTAAAGAGCTAGATGATGGGCGTTATAACAAAGTAGCTAATGTGGTAGGACATACCATGCAGTATCACCCTCATGGAGATGCGAGTATTGGTGATGCCATGGTAGGAATAGGTCAAAAAGATTTACTCATTGATACCCAAGGGAACTGGGGAAATATACTCACAGGAGATCGTGCTGCGGCTTCCAGATATATAGAAGCACGACTTTCTAAGTTTGCACTAGATGTGGTATATAACTCAAAAATAACCGATTGGCAAGCGTCGTATGATGGACGTAAAAAAGAGCCTATTAACTTACCTGTGATGTTCCCGTTACTTCTTGCGCAAGGAGCAGAAGGAATCGCGGTAGGATTAAGTACCAAAGTATTACCTCATAATTTTATAGAACTTATAGATGCTTCTATCAAGCATCTTAAAGACAAACGATTTACGATACTTCCAGATTTTGCAACTGCCGGTATTGC
>JBLHOX010000172.1:0-6856 GCA_047623725.1 Dokdonia sp.
CACGTTCCACTCACCATATCCACTCACCAAAAATACAAAATCACCCTTAACACATTGATTAAGAGTGATTTGTTTTGCGGAGAGTAAGGGATTCGAACCCCTGGAGGTGTGACCCTCAACAGTTTTCAAGACTGCCGCATTCGACCACTCTGCCAACTCTCCAAAGTGTCTATCCAAGGTATTTCCTTGAATGCGGGTGCAAATATATGACGCTTTTTCTTTTTAAAAAACCTTTTTAGAATAAATAATTAAAAAAATAAAATAAGCCCCTATAAATCGCCATTTTCAAGAGTAAAAAAGCACCGAACTACCTGCAGAATGCTTTATAAACCCGTTATGCATTTTGGAGTAGATACTATAAAGAATAGTTGAAAATTGAAATTTTCACCTTAACCCTACAAGGAAGAACTAAAAATCTCAGAGATATTCCCTTTAGGATCAGGGAAAAATTGATGAAATAACTTAAAATGCACAACAGGCTTTATACGTATGAACGTTTCTAAATAAATCAACTATCCATAATAAATACTTATGCATTACATATTAAATATAAATAAAAATATATGCAAAATTAAATAGACCTTTGTATAAATATTGACAGTCTCATGAGTTTCTATAGTATAGATCCTTGTACTATGGTTATTAAATTTGTCAAGTCAATATCTAGAAAATAAAATAATCAATATGTTATTATTACCTATTCCTATACCCACCATAGATCCTCTCAAAATAAAACAAATTGATATTGAGATACGCGCTATTTATAGATTAATTACATTTAGTAGAAAACACGAAGCAGACGACTTACTTGATAGTTTCCTTTCAAGTACACAAAATTTAAAAGAGCTTTTAAGTATAAAAAATGCACAGATGGAAGCTCAAAGTGAAGAAGAAGCCGCCGCTTATGTGATTAACTTAAATAAAGCACTTTATTTTATAACAGATGAGATCAATGCTAACAAAACATTTACAAATCAATTACAATTATTCCAACTTTTTAGATTAACATCTCCAGAGTCACATGAGTTACATCCAAATAAATATAGAAATACAGACGTGCAAATAGGTTCCATTTTATGTCCAGAACCCAAGCAAGTTCCTAGTTTAGTAAATGAGTTGTTTCATAAACTTTCATTCATTGAGAACCCAATCCTGAGAGCTATTTATTTTCATCATGAACTTATACGTATTCATCCATTTTCTGATGGTAATGGGAGAACTACCAGAATTGCAAAAAACTGGATGTTAATGTACGATTTATACCCTCCTATTTTTATTAGAGATGAGGAAGAGAAAAAAGAATATATAACAACATTAAGTGCTAGTTTTAATGCACTCCACAAAGACCCAAATCATTGGGGAGTTCATACTATTAATTTTTTCAAGCAAGAGATTCATAGGATTTATAGTAACACCAACCTCATGTACAATAAGATACATCAAATGGGGCATTTAAATCAAAAAGAATCATGAATAAGACAATTTTAAAAGGGTTTATAAAAGAATATATTCAAATCATCATAGGGATCATATTAGCCAGTATTGGCTTAAAAGCTTTCTTGTTACCTAATGGTTTTCTAGATGGAGGTGCTACAGGAATTGCGATACTCCTAAGCAATGCGCTAGAGATCGATATTTCTATTATTCTTTTATTAGTAAGTATCCCTTTTATCATATTGGGCGCCTTTACGATTTCAAAGCGGATTTTAATAAAATCGATTATCTCCATTATACTTCTATCTATTTCTATTAACCTGGAGACGTTTCCTATCATTACAGAAGACAAGTTACTAATCGCCATTTTTGGAGGTTTATTTTTAGGAGCTGGGATTGGGCTTGCGATACGTAATGGATCTGTTCTGGATGGTTCTGAAATATTAGGTGTATTTATCTTTGATAAATTTGGGATTAGTATAGGAAAGACTATTCTACTTTTTAATTGTATTCTCTTCGGGATTACGGCGGTTTTAATTTCGACCGAAGTCGCTATGTATTCAATACTAACATACATCATTACAGCCAAAGTCATCGATTTGGTCATAGAAGGATTTGAAGATTTTGTTGGATTCACTATCATCTCAAAAGAATCCCAAAGAATTGAAGAAGGACTCTTAGAGATAGGTGTGGGTGCGACTGTGTATAAAGGGGCTTCTGGATATGGAAGCTCTGGACAGCAAGATGACATCCGTATTATACATACCGTCATAAACCGTATTGATATTAGAAAGACATATCGTTTACTCAATAAAATAGATGAAACTGCTTTTATCATTGAGTTTGATATTAACAGTGTAAAAGGAGGTGTCCTACGCCATTACTTTAATAAGAAAAAAGATACAAATCTAGCTTCTTCCATACAGTCTACGCAGAGCTAAGTTTACTATATGTTTACCTACGTAACGCAAAATGTCCTACCAAGACACGATTGCTTACTGTAGAAGCGCTATACCAAAACCCAGCATCTAAAAGGCGTTTCCCATTAAAAGTGCCGTCCCAACCTATACCACGCGGACTAAAACCAGTAATACGCTTTCCAAATCGGTCATACACTTCTATATGCGTAATGGTTTCTCCATTTACAACCCTTCCGCGTACTTGCCAATAGTCATTAATCCCATCACCGTTAGGTGTGAAGTATTTTGGAAACCCTAAATCAATATCAGCATTGAGGCGAGCGCTATCTATACCGCAACCATTTTTATCACGTACAAAAACGTCAATATCAGAAATTCCTAAGTTGTTAAATACAGGACTATCTTGATAAGGACCCTCTACAGATCCGATAGCATATTCGTAATCCCCTATGCCACTTACTTCAATATTGACACTCACATTTAAACCCTGAATACTTAAATTCAAATCTTCGATCACGGGAGCTCCAGAGATCGTTACTGTAAATGTATGCGAACTATCGCATGTGATAAACCCTTCTTCAATAGGAACTTCAGAAATCACATCCAAACGATACGTGCCACCCTCTGTAATTGTAATATCTCGAGTAGATGAAATTTCTAATTCAGTATCATTTACAAATTGAATCCAAGAGAAGTCCTCCCCTATTCCTGTATAATTTAATTGTAAGGGGCCATCATTCGTACAAAAACTATAACTATCTTCTAATGTAATCTGTGGGTTTAAATCAATAATCTCCCCTGTCATAGCATCTTCATAAGGGCCACAACCCAACGTAGTCGTAAAACACGTCTGAGTACAATCTATAGCATCACCTGCACTATTATAAGGAGTCACAGTGACATAATATTTTACACCTTCTTCAAAGTCTACCACAAAAGTCGAAGTTACATTCCCAAAATCGATATCATCAACAACATCTGATGCGGTTGGACTACTTCCTATAGTCAATCGATATCCATCGGCATTAGGAACTGGCAGCCAAGTAAGTAATGGTGTAATTGCCACATTTTCTTCTCCATTAGAAGGAGAGTTAAGTGTGGTACAATCTGGGACTTCAGTAGAAATAGTGAGCGTTGTAAAAGAACTGTCATTTGCACAAGAAACTGCTTCTCCAACGGCATTACGAGGTGTAATACGCACATAAAAGGTGGTGCCTTCTACGAGTGGTGTGACTACTTGAAAAGAAAGTCCGCCGCCAGATATTAACTGATTGGCTATGACATCATTTCCGCCCAACGTGGTTCCTAAATCTAGTAGATATTCTGTCGCTCTCGGAGCATAACTCCAAGTGATAAGCGGTGTTAATGACACGCCTGTTGTTCCATCCAGCGGACTTGTAACCGTATTACAACCTGGCAACGTGGTAATACTTCCTGTACTAAACATTTGTACATTACAGGTGGTTGTTGGATCTGGATCTGCAGGGTCTTCTCTAAGTGCAATGACAATGGTATAGCTTTCATTTTCTGGCCATCCCATAACAGGCCTGTATGATGTTTGTGAAGACGTTCTTTGAATGGTAGACACAATACCTCCAGAATCTGTAAGGGTCAAAATATAACCTCCTGCCACGCCTTCATCTGTCCATGTTAATTGATCTTCAACAGGAAGGATACTGGGACTGGTGAGTATGGCACAATTTTGCGCTTTCGCGAAAAGCGAAACAAGAAGCATTACCGCTAACCAGCATGATTTTTTTGATATGTGACGTATGATAAGAATAACCCCAATTTTAGTTAAATATACTCTAAAACGGCTATACCCCTATCATTTTAACAGCTCTTATAAAAAGAGAGGTTTAAACCTGTTGTGCATTTTGAGTTATTTCATCGATTTTGCCCTAACCCTAAAGGGAATGTTGCTGAAATTTTCAGTTCTTCTTTTTGGATTGAGGTAAAAATTGAAAATTTCAACTATTTTTTATACTATCTACCCAAAAATATACAACAGAGGTGTTTTATAGACCAGTTGTGTGTAACGCAAAAAAAAACCAAACTCTAAAAAATAATCTATGCCAAATTATTATTGTGAACTCTGCGGACAAAAAGCTTCCAACATTCCAAGTCTAACTTCTGGGAATTGCAAACGACATCCAAATGGAAGTCTTAAAGGCAAGCACCAACTTTATGAAGGTAGCGAAAAAAGTAAATACACTTGCAAACTTTGTGGAAGTACAAATTCAAGTCTTGCGGGACTAACCTCGGGAGCTTGTAGAAATCATCCAAATGGTCTTTTAAAAGGTAATCACAAACCAGCATTATAATTATGGAAAAAATAAAAGCAACTGATTTTTACAATGCTTGGTTAGAAACAGTAAATAATAGAAAAGAACATTTATTGAAAATTTGGCGAAACGCTAAAGATTTTACACGCTGCATAAAAGGTAGCGAAAACTCTGTCGTTGATGAAATTGCAGAAAAACTTGATTTATTAACTTATCCGCAAGATTACTATTCAATTGACACAATTTTTTACAAGCCAGAAGATTTAACGCCAAAGATTAAACCAAATACATATTGGTTTCGTGATATGCGAATTGCATTTGAACACGAGAATAATTTCAATAGCGGACTTTATCAAGAGGTTTCTCATTTACTAATAACAAATTGTGATTTGAGAGTTTTGGTTGCATATCCCGATTACGAACCAGATGAAATGCTTGAACAATTACACGAAATAATTAAAGGGAATCGTCAATCTAAAACGAACTCAGATGAAGAAAGCTTTTTAATTATTCTTGGTTACGAGAATGGATTTGCTTGGGAAGGATATATTTACAAAGAAGATAATTGGAAAAAACTGAATTAGCAATGAGTCAGTTTAATCTAAAAGTTAATGAATTAATCCAAAGCCTTTCAATTGAGTTAAAAAAGCAAATGAAATTAAGTCAGATTTAGTCAGAGTTCAAAAGTATGAGCAATCTGAAAAATTTCGTGAAGTCGAAAAATGTATCGAAATTACCATTGATAAACTGACAAATATTGCGGGTGGCACTACACACAATAAAGTATAAAAATAATAGGGAAATTAGTAGCTAAACTCAATGGTTTGGGCGCTTTTTCGAGGTCGTCAAATTTTTAAATTTGGCTTGTGTTCAACCGAATGGTTCGTGCGTTTTTTCCGTCCTACTGTTCTTATACAAATCCAGTATGAAAAGAATCGAAACATTTAAAAAGGCACTATAATTTCATGTAACGTATTTGTTTACAATTCAATGAATCCCTCTAAATAGGTAACCGCTTTTCCTTTTATGAGGACTCTATCATGTTGTAATTGACATAACAACTCTCCTCCACGTTTAGATATTTGTAACGCTCTAAAATCCGTTTTATGCAATCTATCTGCCCAAAAAGGAACTAACGTACAATGTGCAGATCCTGTTACAGGATCTTCAAATACGGTCGCTTGCGGTGTAAAAAGTCTGGAAACGAAATCTACGTCTTCTGCTTTTCCTGGAGCCGTTACAATAATACCTCCTGGATCTATATTGATTTGATTGATAATCGCGATATTAGGTACTATTTTTTTAATATCATCTTCAGAGTCATACACCAATAGATAGTCACGCGCTTTCCAGACCTCTATGGGTTGAATATTTAATCCATCAGCGATGATTTGAGGTAAAGTAGCTTTTTGAGGAGGTCTTGAGGGAAAATCAAGTTCTAGATACCCATCGGCTTTGGTTACTTTTAAAAGCCCGCTCTGCGTATCAAACAACACTTCATCGTGATCACATCCTAGATGTTCAAAGATGACAAATGCAGCTGCCAAGGTTGCATGGCCGCACAAGTCCATTTCAAACTCAGGAGTAAACCATCTTAGATGGAAACGATTACTCGATACTGGAACAAAAAAAGCAGTCTCAGCAAGATTATTTTCAATAGCAATATTCTGAAGCACTGTATCTTCAAGCCAATTATCTAAGGGGCAAACCGCAGCTGGGTTTCCACCAAATAACCGATCTGTAAAAGCATCAATTTGAAATATTTTTATTTTCACTACGATGTTTAAGTTGTCTACAATAAGCTATAGCATAGTATAGCCTGTTACAAGATATATGATCATTTAATTAAAAAAGCGCAATCGGCCCTTTATCATCATCGTCATCATCTTCAGATGTTTTTCCTTCTGGGCTTGATGTATTTTTTTGTGGTATCGGCACCTCATCTGTAAGGGTCAATATATAGCCTCCTGCAACGCCTTCATCTGTCCACGTTAATTGATCTTCAACGGGAAGGATACTTGGACTTGTAAGTATGGCACAATTTTGCGCTTTCGCGAAAAGCGAAACAACAAGCATTACTGCTAACCAGCATGATTTTTTTGATATGTGACGTATGATAAGAATATCCCTAGTTTTTAGATAAATATACTCCAAAACCACCGGAACCTTAATATTTTTAACAGCCCTTATCTATAATGAATATTATCAGCCAGAAAC
>JBLHOX010000173.1:0-6840 GCA_047623725.1 Dokdonia sp.
CTAAACGGATATGCAAATATGAAAACACCATCATTTATTATCTACGTTATCTGCATATTATGTATGTATTCTTGTGGAACAGATTCCAGCCCATCTGAAGAGAAAACAAAAAAAGAAATCTCTAGTGTATATTTTGCTCAAACTACTTTTGAAGATATTGAGAATGCAACATTAGATGATATAGAAAATCTACATGTATCCCAAAGTCCCGTTTTAGATACATTGAATACTAATTTCTCTTTAAACAATATTGCTGTTATTACCTATGAGAACTTATCTAAAGAAGAGAGAGAAACCTATGATTATATAGGTGTAGACATTTCTCAAAAAAATGGAGAAGAGAATCCATATTCTTTCAATATGGATACGTTAGAAAAAATAGAGGCTACAAAGAAAACTGCCTATACATTTGCTGAATCAATTTCAAATGCATCTTATCAAAATCTTGCGTCCATTCTTGAAACGGGTCAAGATCCTGTAACAGCTGCTAAATCAATACAAGATTATTTTACAGGAACGACAGCTACAGCTGGAGACGTTATCAACTACTATTTCTATGGTGTTGGTGAAGGTCAGCATGAATCTAAAACCTACTATACACACTTAGGTACATTTGTATATAAAAATGGGGTCACTCAAAATTTTCATGTCAATGTTTTTGAAGGAGATGCTGTCACAAGAGGATTTAATATCAACCCTATTGCAAGCTTAACTAGATAGTAATGGGGTTTGAGAATTTTAGTGTAAATGCCTTTTGAGGGAGAGGCTATCACAAAAGGGTATACCATGATATCCTATTAAACCTTAATCAAGATCAATTGATATGAAAAATCAATCTTATATATACCTAGCGTGTATATTATTCATGTATGCATGCGGTTCTGACTCTGACTCTAATACTTCTGAAGAAGAAGCAAAAAAAGATATCCATCGTATTTATCTAGCCGAAACCACTTTTAAAGATGTTTTTGATGGTACCATAGGTGATGCAAAAAATATAGACGTAAAAAATGTATACGTATCCGAAAGTGCTATTTTGGATACATTAAGTATTAATATCTCTAGAAATAATATTGCCGTTATTACATACGAAAATTTATCTACTGAAGAAAGAGAGCTTTATGGCTATATTGGTGTAGATATTTCTCGAAAAAATAAAGAAAAAGATCCTTTTACGTTTTCTATGAAGTCGGCAGAAAAAATGAATAATGCCAAAAAAGTCGCCTATCAATTTGCTGAAACCATTTCAAATGCATCCTATCAAGATCTTGAGTCTATCCTAGACCCTGGGTTCAACCCTAAGAAGAATACAAAAGAAATACAAGAATACTTTTCAGAAATCACTGCCTCAACAGGAAAGGTCATCAATCATTATTACTATGGCGCTGGAGAAGGAAAACATGAATCTAAGACCTATTACTCATTCTTAGGAACACTTGTATATGGCAATGGTATGACTCAAAACTTCTATGTAAATGTCTTTGAAGGAAGCACATTTATAGAAGCATATAATATTAGCCCACTGAACATGGATCCTATTGACCTCCAATAATCAAGTGTAAATTATTTAATGATTAGTGCGTTTTCAGCAACAAATTCAAAACGTACCATACCATCATCATCTATCTTGGTGAGATCAACATCGTGTAATGTGTTTACAAGCTCCGGATTCCACGGAGCTTTTACTTTGACATAGTTTTCTGTAAACCCATGAATGTATCCTGCTTTATTTTCTCCTTCAAAAAGAACCGTACGACGCGTTTCTAACTGAGATTCATAAAAAGCACGTCTCTTCTTTACAGAAAGTCCTCGTAACATTTTACTACGCTTACTTCTCACATTTTTAGGAATAACTCCTTCCATGGTCGCAGCCGCAGTATTATCTCTCTCAGAATATGTAAATACGTGTAAATAAGAAATATCTAACTCATTCAAAAAGTTATAGGTTTCTAAGAAGTGGTCATCTGTTTCTCCTGGAAAACCAACAATCACGTCTACCCCAATACAGGCATGTGGCATCACTTCTTTGATTTTAGTAATACGATCTACATACAACTCTCGTTGGTACCTACGACGCATTAACCCTAAGATCTCATTACTCCCACTTTGCAACGGGATATGAAAATGAGGCACAAATGCGCGTGATTTTGCCACGACATCTATCGTCTCATTTTTCAATAAATTAGGTTCTATAGAAGAGATGCGTAAACGCTCTATACCATCTACTTTATCTAGTGCTGTAACAAGCTCTAAAAAAGTATGCTCATGCTTCTTATTTCCAAACTCCCCTTTACCATAATCTCCTATATTAACTCCTGTCAACACAATCTCTTTGATATCTTGTGCTGCAATTTCTGAAGCATTTTTAAGTACGTTGGTCAGTGTATCACTACGAGAGATTCCTCTTGCGAGTGGTATGGTACAATACGTACATTTATAATCACATCCATCTTGTACTTTTAAAAAGGCACGAGTACGATCTCCAACGGCATACGACCCTACATAAAAATTGGCTTCTTCGATCTCGCAAGAATGTACTTCTCCGTGATCATTCTTAGAAAGATCATGGATATAATCTGTGATTTTAAATTTTTCGGTGGCTCCTAATACGAGATCTACACCATCTACAGCGACAAGTTGCTCAGGTTTTAATTGCGCATAACAACCTACAGCTGCCACAAAGGCTTCTGGGTTTCCTTTTTGAGCTTGCTTTACAATCGTTTTAAAACGCTTATCCGCATTTTCAGTGACACTACAGGTATTAATCACATAGATATCTGCATGTTCAGAAAAATCTACACGATCAAATCCTTCGTCTGTAAAATCACGAGCGATAGTCGATGTTTCTGAAAAATTTAATTTACATCCTAATGTATAGAATGCTACTCTCTTGCGTGTATCCATGCGTACTAAAAATAAGTAGACAAAATTACGCTTTTTAATTGGAAAATGTTGGGTGTTGGGTGTTGGGTGTTGGGTGTTGGGTGTTTGGTGTTTGGTGTTTGGTGTTTGGTGTTTGGTGTTTGGTGTTTGGTGTTTGGTGTTTGTAAAGGTTTAAAAATTGTAACTTATGCAACTAATACAAAAATGAATGAGTTTTAAGTTTGAAAAATTGAATATTTGGAAAGATGCAATGATTTTAGGAGAAGATATTAATACACTAGCAGATGCGTTTCCAAAAAAAGAAATATACAACTTATCATCTCAAATACGTCGAGCAACCGACTCTATAGCGCTTAATATTTCTGAAGGAAGTATTCTACAATCAAATCCTGAACAAAGGCGATTTCTAGGTTATTCCATACGATCACTAGCAGAAGTAGTCACCTGTTTATATAAAGCTAAAAACAGATCTTATATTAATGATGAAGTTTTCAAAAAGAAGTACGACTTTTGTTATAAATTAATGAATATGATGATTGCATATCGTAATAAATTCAATTCTTGAAAACATCCAGCATCCAACATCCAGCACCCCTCATAAAGTACTATATACTATATGTATTTGCAATTACAGTCTTAATAGGCTGCTCCTCCAGTGACTCAAAAGATCGCGACCACCTTGTTTTTAGATATAATGAGCAATATCAAATCTCAACCTTAGATCCTGCATTTGCTCGTAATCCTTCGATTATCTGGCCTACCAATCAGCTTTTTAACGGACTCGTACAGCTAGATGACTCCCTCAACATCCGACCTGATGTTGCAAAAAACTGGCAGGTTTCTGAAGATGCCTTACAATACACCTTTACGCTAAGAGATGACATTCAGTTTCATAAACATGCCCAATTCAAAACTCCAGACAGCACACGCTATGTAAACGCATCCGACTTTGTCTATAGTTTTGACAGACTTACCGACCCTTCGGTTGCCTCTCCAGGTAGTTGGGTAGTAAGCAAAGTAGATCATTACAAAGCGCTTAATGACAGTACATTTACTATACAACTCAAAAAACCATTTCCTGCATTTTTAGGATTGCTTAGTATGCGATACTGCTCTGTAGTCCCTAAAGAAATTGTTGATTTTTATGGAAATGATTTCCGATCAAACCCAATTGGGACAGGACCTTTTAAATTTAAACGCTGGGAAGAAGGTGTAAAACTCGTATTACGCAAAAACGAATTGTATTACGAGCGTGATGAAGCGGGTAATCAACTCCCATACCTCGAAGCTGTAGCGATTACCTTTTTACCCGATAAGCAGAGTGAGTTTCTACAATTTGCACAAGGAAATCTAGATTTTCTAAACTCCCTTGATCCGTCGTATAAAGATGAGTTATTAACAGCTTCTGGACGCTTGCGCGAAAAATACCAAAGCGAAGTCAACCTCAGCGTGAGTACGCAATTGAATACAGAGTACATTGGTTTTTACTTAGATAGTAGCACAAAGGAAGTACAATCAGAACTCCTCAGAAAGGCTATCAATTATGGATTTGACCGCCAGAAAATGATCACCTATTTGCGTAATGGTATTGGAGAACCTGCCGAGCACGGTTTTATCCCGATGGGACTTCCTGGCTTTGATTATATAAAAGGGTATGTATACAATCCTACGCTTTCGCGAAAGCTTATAAAGCAATACAAAAAACAGAGTGGGAATATGGATCCTATGATTTCTATAGGAACCAACAGTCAGTATCTTGATATTTGTGAATACATACAGCGCGAACTCCAAAAAGCGGGGCTTCGTGTAGAGATTAATGTGATGCCACCATCTACGCTTCGGCAAATGAAAAGTAGTGGAGATTTGGATGCTTTTCGCGCAAGCTGGATAGCCGATTACCCAGATGCTGAGAATTATTTGAGCTTATTTTATAGCAAAAACTTCACCCCAAACGGTCCAAATTACACGCATTTTAAAAATGCAATGTATGACTCTATCTATGAGCATAGTCTCTCTATGGTGGATGTTGAAATACGAAAACTGGATTATAAAAAGATGGATAGTATTATCATTGCAAAAGCGCCTATCATCCCATTATACTACGATCAAGTCGTTCGCTTTACGCGAAAAAACATAAGCGGCCTTACTCCTAATCCTCAGAATTTCTTGGTTTTAAAACGAGTAAAGAAAACTAAGATTTAAAAGCTTATCAA
Source organism: Dokdonia sp. (assembly GCA_047623725.1). Classification (GTDB taxonomy): domain Bacteria; phylum Bacteroidota; class Bacteroidia; order Flavobacteriales; family Flavobacteriaceae; genus Dokdonia. The sequence goes on from JBLHOX010000173.1 coordinate 5,097, forward strand.
ATCACATTAGTCATCATTCTCTTGTAACATTTTATCATTTCTCACTACCCATATAGTGTAATCAATACAGAACGACTATGGGATTTGGAGGAAGTGTCGCGGCAGCGAATCATGCAATGAAGACAAACAGAGCTATGCTTGGTAAACGAAAAAAGGGGAAGCTTTCTTTGGTTTCTTCTACCAACGAAAATTGGGTAGATCCAAAACAACCAACTTTTGAACAACTCATGGAAATCCGCACTAGGATACAGAAAGAAGAAAAAGCAAGGCGCACAAAAACAATTATCATTATTGTTGTTGTTGTACTTATAGCTATTCTAACTGGTATTTTTCACATAATAAGCCTATAAGTATGAGAAGGATACATATAGGGAGTATTGGTTTTGCTGCATTAGGCAGAACCATCATAAAATCATCAATATAACTAGTATTATTTTTATGATTTTGATATTCAGTATATACTTTATTATTTCTAACTACTAAAAAAACAGCTATGCCATTAGGGGAATCTATGATTACTGTATTGATGAGTAATAAAAGAAAAAATGTGAATGACTCCTATTTTAAAAATAGTGTTACAACTATAAAAGACAGACAAAAAGGTCGTTTTGATCACAAAAAGGCAAGTCCAGAACTTTTACTCAAAATCAAGGCAGAAATAGAAGAAAGAAAGCGAAAAAGAAATAAGAAATTGATTTTTATAAGTATAGCCATTTTTATACTACTAGCTACATGCCTCTGGCATTTAAAGCACTTCAACTATATATAATGCTAAAAAAAAACTATAAAAGTAGTCATGAACATTTAAAAATACACAAATATGCCATACGGATCAGGAGCTGCAAATAAGTCATTGGAAGCCAATAGGACTTTATTAGCAAAGCGTAAAAAGCAGAAAATCTCTTATGCGACAGCAAAAGATGAAACGAACGAGTTTACGAAAGAAGCAACTCCAGAACAATTACAGGAGATCAGGGATCGTATGCATAAACAAAAGAAACAAGAACAAAAGAAGTTCATCCTAATTACCATTGTGGCACTTGTAATCGTTTATTTCATAGCTACTGCTATAGATTGGCACTGGTTATTTAAAAATTTCAAGAATTAATTAACTTTTCTAGCTTTATGTGTCATCTCTTCTAAAGTGTATCCTGAGCCTGTCGAGGCGTCGAGAGACTACTACCGACTAATGGCTAACGACTAAAAGTTATTTCGCGAAAGCGAAAAAACAGCTATTCTCTACGATACTGTTTGGTTTCCTCAAAAACATGATTTAATATAGCTTCATCCTGCTCGGTCAATTCTATATCGCGACGTGCCATAGCGATGCGAGCTGTTTCAAAAGCTTTTTTAGGAAGATGTGTTACAAATCCGCTAGCGCCACCCCATTGAAATGATGGTACAAAATTACGAGGGAATCCGCTACCAAAAATATTAGTTGCTACGCCTATCACCGTTCCTGTATTAAACATCGTATTAATACCACATTTACTATGGTCACCCATCATCAAGCCACAAAATTGTAAGCCAGTATTAGCAAAACGTCCGGTCTCATAATCCCATAATTTTACAGCTGCATAATTATTTTTGAGATTCGAGTTATTACTATCGGCTCCAATATTACACCATTCGCCTATGACAGCATTTCCTAAAAAACCATCGTGTCCTTTACTAGAATATCCAAAAAGCACTACATTATTTACCTCTCCTCCTACTTTACAATAGGGACCAATCGTAGTACCTC
>JBLHOX010000174.1:0-6828 GCA_047623725.1 Dokdonia sp.
TGTAATCGCAGATTTCAAATTCAGCTGCACAGTAGGCTTTGTAAAATTTCCCGAAAGGGTAATAGGCACACTTGCCGATAGGTTCTCCTTTTCCTTTGCTGTAAGTTTTGCCAGAAGCTTACTCACATCACCCCCTAAGTATTTTGCAGGAATATCTACCTTAAGATCGTATCCTATGGCATTATCAAAACTGTGACCACCGCTTACGCCTATATCAATATCATCTGCTTTGATGGAAAACGGATTTACAATCACTTTTCCATCTTTAAACGTAAGTGCCGCTTTTAGATTATCCAGGTTGATATCGTCTAAATCTATAAAATCTAACTGACTGTCAAGTTCAGAAAGTAAAGGCGTATCCGCCGTTTTTACATTAGCCGTAAGAATCTCTGCAAACGCATTTCCATCTATCGTACTTAGGATAGGTGCAAAGTTTTTATCTAACTGTCCTTTCAGATTTATTTTTGTATTCAGAGAGCCCTGTAATGCTTTGGCGATAGGAGCGAGTTGTTTTAGGAGTTGTATATTTTGGAAAGATTGATCAATATTGATTTTACTTAAATCAATTTCCATATCAAAAATAGGAACTCCTGTTTTTGTAGATACATTTCCAGTAATACCAGCCGTTCCTCCAAAAATAGAAGAGCTTACATTATTTAAAAGCGCTTTTTCATCATTAATAGCCACAGTTCCTTTTACATCAGTAAGTTCCAAATCATCATAGATGACTTTACGAGCATTAAAATTTAAAGAAGCATCCAGAAAATCTGGAATTTGAATGGCAGTCTCTTCGGTCGTTGCAGTCTCGCTTGATGAGCTTTCACCAGAAGCATTCTCCACAGTTTCTGTGACAGAAAAATCATTCATATTAAACACCTGAGACTCCACATTAAATCGTCCTTTAAGATCTTCTTTAGACATCACAAACGGGATAAGATTTTCTATTGTCCCAGTTGCTTTAAGATCGGTATCCCCACTTTTTCCTTCAAAATTATCTAGTTTAATAGTACTAGGATTAAAGGTAAGTGCTGCATTTTTTATGGTAATTGGTTTTGGAAGTTCTTCCCCTTCATATCTAAAATCGGAGAGCTGTGCGTTACCGCTACTTTTAATACGTTGGTATTGCTGTTTATCTACAGCATCCATATCAAAGGCAGTGGTCATATCTGCAATAAGTTTTCCTTCCAATGGCGTTCCTAAATCCATAGGATAGACTTTCTCAATATTAGCAAGATCAAGTGTTCCTTTTATAGCGAGATTAACGAGCATATTGGTCGTGAGGTTGCGCAGTTTCCCATTGGCAGAAAACACATCTTCATCGATCTTAAAAGTAAGAGAATTGATATTGACATACGTATCGTTTACAAAACCAGAATCATTTTTTATTTTCACATCAATGTTGATGTTATTCATCTGTTTTGGTAAATCAGGATACTTAAAAGAAGCATTGTTAGAGGCAATAGCAATATCTAGTTTAGGGATAGTGGTCTCGGTAGACTTCCCATTTATTTTTCCGCTTACGCGAAAATCACCACCGGTTTCAACCCCATCCAAACTACTCGCATACGCCTTAGGAATGATCGCTAGAAAGTTTTTAAAGTCAGCGGAAGGTGTTTCAAAAGAAATATCCATCGCTGTTGCTTCGTCTTCTAACTGAACATAACCATCAAATTGTAATGGGAGATCATGGATAATCACTTTATTTTCTAGAAATGTATACTTCTGATTTTCTAGATCAAGCTCAATATCTGCCAATAAATCAATAGCAGCATTGTCTAGATAATTTGTACCATCAAGTTCAAAAGAGGCGAGTGCTGTTGTTTTTGTTTTTAGGGTACTTTGGTTTGCGCTAAAATCACCATTTCCTTCGTGATCCATTTCTGATAATCGCAAATAAGTTTTAGTGCTTTCATCCAGGTAATTAATAGTAGCATTATTGAGTTCGTAATGCTGAAGATCAAATGTAAATGGTGTTGAGGTGGTCTCTTCTTTCGCGACAGCGGACTCAGAAGAAGTGTTTTTTGCAACATCATAATTTGCATTGCCCAGCGAGTCTACTTTTATGTTGATGATCGCATCGTCTAGTCGTAATGCATCTACTTGAATAGGATCGTCACTCGCATCTTTAAAGAGTTGTTTTACACCCATCGCAATACGAAGTTCCTTCCCATACGCAAGCGTATCTCCCTGAAAAGGAGCATTGTTTACAACACTAAAATCATTTAGTATGACCGTAGCGTTTGGAAAGTTTTTGAAAAGACTAATATCTAATGCTTCCCAAGTTACTTGCGCATTGACATTTTCATTAATAGTCTTTTTGAGTAAATCTTCTAGCTTTCCTTTAAAGAGAAATGGAGAAGCAATAAGAAGTATAATAAGTACTGAAAAGAGAATACCTATGATTTTTAAAATACGTTTCATGATGTCATTTTACTATTATACGTCCAGTTGGAGCTCTTCGCCTTCGGCGAGGTTAAATCTTTTTCTAAACAGATACACGCCTAGATATAACAGTGGCGTATCAAAGGCTGCCACTATGATTTTAAAAAGCACTCCAGAAATGAGTAATGTTCCAAAAATATCCCAAGGTAAGATCTCAAAAGAACATAACAAGAACAGTACCGAAAAGGTATCTACAAATTGAGAGATAAACGTTGAGAAATTGTTACGAAGCCATAAATGTTTTCCTTTGGTCAGTTTTTTCCAGAAATGATAAATATAAATATCCACATATTGCGCGAGTAAATAGGCGGTCATGCTTGCAAATACGGCAAGTGCTGTAGCACCAAATACTTTAGTAAATAACACGTCGCTCACAGGAGATGTCGCTATAGCAGGAACGGCATTTGCTACGTACACAATAAGTAATGAGAATAAAGAAGCAAAAATTCCCGTCGTCACCATCTGATTTGCTTTTTTTCTTCCATATATCTCACTGACAAGATCAGTAATTAAAAAGGTAATAGGGTAAGGAAGTATCCCGACAGAGATTTCAAAGTTGAACCACCCAAAAGGATTCCACGTAAAAAATTTCTGAAAAATAAGATTAGAGACAACAAGAGCGCATATAAATAGGGCTCCCAGCGTAAAATAGATTCTATAAGCAATCTGTATGTCCTTAAGAGAATGTCGTCTAGGTGTAGCTTGATTCATATTCTTGATAACTTCAAGGCCAAAATTAAAGCATTATGAGAATCTTTTACTTAATTTGTTCATAAATGTTAACGCACTAAGCCATCTTGCACACCATCTATTTATCATTAGGAAGTAATCAGGGGAATACCTACGAAAACCTCAGTAAAGCAATACAGTTGTTATTTACTCAGGTAGGCCGTATCAGTAAAATATCACCCGTATATCAAAGCCCAGCATTGGGTTTTGAAGGGCCAGATTTCCATAACTGTGTGATGCGTATACACACACACCTTTCTTCAACGAAGCTTTTAAAAAAGATCTTATCTATAGAAACTTCTATGGGACGCACCCGAGAAGAAGGTGCAGGATACCAATCCCGCCCTATAGATATTGATATATTATTGTATGACGATGTGCTTATTGATACGGAGGTGCTTAAGGTGCCGCATCCTCGTATGTGTGAGCGTAGATTTGTATTACAACCACTGGCAGATATTGCAGGAGATGTAGAACATCCCGATGGAGTTGATCCCGCTGGAGTTGATGCTGAGCATGGTCGAAGTACGAAAGCGTACTCAGAATTATTAGAAATCTGTCCAGATGAGAGTGAGGTGACAAAGCAACCCAAGTGGCTTAAAAATCCTAAAGACGATATGTCTCTTGAAGCCTACAATTATATTGTAATTGAAGGGAATATAGGCGCAGGAAAAACAAGTCTGGTGGAGATGATCTCGCAAGAGTTTAATGCAAAACCTATTTTAGAACGTTATAAAGACAATCCTTTTTTACCTAAGTTTTATAAAGAACCAGAACGTTATGCGTTCCCGTTAGAAATGTCTTTTCTGGCAGATCGATACCAGCAATTACTGGATGATATAGGACAGTATGATCTTTTTAAAGATTTTATGATCGCTGATTATGACAGGTATAAGTCGCTTATTTTCTCACAGGTAACATTACAAGAAGAAGAGTATATTCTTTATAAGCGTTTGCACGAAATGATGTACCGTGATATGCCAAAACCAGATCTGTATGTGTATTTATATCAAAATACAGAACGTCTCTTGAAAAATATTAAAAAACGAGGACGTAGTTATGAAAAAGATATCGATGCAGGATATCTCGAAAAAATAAATCAAGGGTATCTGGATTTTATCAAATCCCAACACCAACTCAATGTGAAAATCATAGATATTTCTGATCTTGATTTTGTTAAAAACCGCGAAGACTATTTAAAAATTGTGAATGCGTTTTAAATTATAAAATACAGTAGCTTCATTAAGTAACATACCGTACTACAATATTGACTTAAAATTTGAGTTATATTGCAAGAGTGATGATTAGCAGAGGTATATGCTTAATCAATTCACGCTAGAAGTTATTATACTACAACTTCTTTTCAAACTTCCCATCAATAAGATTAAGGCGATGCTTTAATCATAATAGAATGCTATTTATTCTGTCTTTTAGTCAGCAATAAGAAGTGTGCTTTTAATTATATGCTGTATGAAGAAGTTATTGTTATTGGGGATTTTAGTTAGCTCGTTTTTTTCAGTGTCTGCTCAAAATGTACATATAGATGGTCGTTTGCAACCGTTACTGACTGAATTCTTTGAGCTTTGTAAAACATATAATATTAAGTATTATGACAAGCTATTTAAGCTAGAGAGTATTGATGTTGTCAACACCCTTACAGTGTCTGAAAAAGGATCTACTCTAGGAATGCTACGCAGAGACGAACAAGACAGTGTAGTTGCTATAGATATTAATTGGGTAGCTCAGTTAGATCCTGAAATTTTGAAAGTAGTAGCCTTTCATGAATTTGCACATTATTTTTTAGAATACTCAAAACACGTTTGTGATGATTGCGGACGCATTATGTCTGTTGTAAATTCTAGTTATTTTGAGATTATTAGAGAATGGGACGCTAATGTGAAGATCTTATTTGAAAATTCTCCCGCGTATCTTAAGAAGCAACAGGAGTCTAAAGGTGTTTCTTCTCAATTGTGAAATATTAAAAATCTTGTTGGTTGAAAACCCTGATTTTAAACTAAAACATCATGTAGTATCTTTACTAAAATCATAAAAGGATGTTTGGTAGTATAGTACGTTTTAAACGCATCGTTGTTTTTATAACGCTTATCATGATACTTACGATTGCGTTTGAGACTGCACAACAATTGTATTATATAGATAGATATAATATCGCAGAAGGAGTTACTTTTCTGGAGTTGTTAAAAGGTCAGGCATACCGTTGGTTATTATGGATGCTATTAGGATTTTTTCTATTTAGCTATGTTAAGTATACGAGGACAGCAACCAATACAACATCATATTATCTTAAGCTTGCCTTTTATATTCTAGGGTTAGTTATATTAAATACGATACTTATTAGTCTACTACAAATGGGACTCAATGGAGACTCATTTTCTTTATCATTGTTTTTAAATGAATATGTAACTTTTTATGTGTTTCAAAAAGCACCTATGTATACATTAGGGTACATTGCTATTTCAGTGATTTTACATTTGTATTTTTCTAATGAACAGTTACAAGTTCAAGTGCATCAACTTTTGGATGTAAAAGTGACCAACGAGATGCTTTATAAAAAGCTAAGTGAATATACAGATGATAAAGCGCAAGTGGTGACGATTAAAATTGGAAATAAGAAAAGAGTCATTCCCGTTGCTCAAATATGTTGGATAGAAGCAGATGATTATTGTGTAAAGGTACATACGCAAGATGGAGGTTCTTTAAGTATGCGTACCTCCTTAAAAGCTTTAGAAGAAAAGCTAGGATCTAATTTTTTAAGAGTACACAGAAAAGCCATTGTAAATATGGATTTTGTAAAAGAGTTTAAACTTGCAAATCCGCCTAGAATACTACTTTCTACTAATGACGAAGTTCAAGTTTCTAAAAGCCAACTTAAAGGTGTTAGGGATTTTTTAGGAAGCTTAGAAGTTTCTTAACATCGTTTACTGCAAATTTGATAGTATTCTCTGCAAGAGATACCTCTTATGCATTGTTTTTTAGTTCATTTGTGTTGTAAACACGATATACTATGAACTATAAATTAGCACTTCTATTTCTAATAATCTCTATTCAATTACCGGCACAAGAATATGCCTATGATGTATCAGAAACATATCCGTATGGGCGTCCTCATCCCGATGCACCCAAACAATTGCTAGATTATGAATTGCTTATCGGAGAATGTAACTGTACTTCTACAAGAAGGAATCCAGATCAGACGTGGGGAGAGCCAGAAGATATGATATGGCGTTACAAATATATTCTGAATGGCACGGCTGTTCAAGATGAGACTCTTAAAATCAATGGAAGTCATTCAGGGAGTATACGTCAATTTATAGCAGACAGTAGTAATTGGTATGTACACTACTATTCTAACAAAGCACCAACTACAAAGCTTTCTACTTGGAAAGGAGGAAAACGCGGTGATAGCATCGTACTCTATAATAAACAGAAAGCACCCAATGGAGCTGATGGATTTTACCGCATTACATTCAGTAATATAACCAAAGATGGATTTAATTGGCTAGGAGAGTGGACAAACATGACAGAAACCATTACGTTTCCTACTTGGAAGATTCGTTGTAGAAAAGTAAAAGCTAACTAAAATTAAGTATATGAATATAGGAAGTATGATCGCTATTGCGGTTGCTATTATACTAC